>DAOUUR010000067.1 GCA_030668045.1 bacterium | reverse complement strand
TCCGGTAACAGTGTAAACACCCTGAGGAGGTTCGGGCCGGACACTGATGACGCCGTTATCATCGTCTTCACAACCAGATACGGCCACCAAGGCTACCAACGCCAGAATCACAAAAGCTGCTTTTTTCATTGTCATCTCCTTTGTCAATCAGTGTAATGTCTGGTTTAGACTATTACAAACGGCGTGCCAATAGGACTAACACGCTATCATACAAGCAGATAACGATACTACTGCTCTGTTTGGCGGGGGGGCGGTGCACAATTATTGTGCATGGTCGTGTTGTCAGGCACAATTACTGTGTCTGGCGAGTGAGGTCGTACTCTTTGATCTTAGCCCGCAGAGTGTTGCGGTGAATCCCGAGTTTCTCGGCAGTGAGACCGATATTCCAGTCGAGTCGATCAAGACAGAATTTGATATGCTCTTTTTCGACATCCGCAATCGGGGCGATCTTGCCGGAAAGGGTAGTCTCCGACAGAGGGCTTGAGAGGCCGCTGAGATCGACTCCGGTTATTTGATTGGCGCGGGTGAGAATCACAGCCCGCTCGATTATATTCTCTAATTCGCGTACATTGCCCGGCCAGTTATAGCCACGGAGAATACCGGCAGCTTCCGAATCAATACCGGTTATCTCTTTGCCGACTTTTCGTGAGAATCGTTCCAGAAATTTTGCTGCCAGCAACAAGATATCTCCACCACGATCCCGAAGTGGTGGCAGATCAATCGTGATGACGTTCAGGCGATAGAAAAGGTCTTCCCGAAACTTCCCCTCCTTGACCAGAGTGGGCAACTTGCGGTTGGTCGCTGCGATAATTCTTATATCGAGCGGAATCTCTTTGACCGATCAGAGTCTCTGGATTTTTCTCTCTTCGAGCACGCGCAACAACTTGACCTGCATCGTCAGTGGCATCTCACCAACTTCATCAAGAAACAGGGTACCGTGATCAGCTAACTCAAAACGTCCCTGCTTGGCACGGTCAGCACCGGTGAACGCTCCCTTCTCGTGTCCGAACAGTTCCGACTCTAACAACGTCTCGGGAAAAGCTGCGCAGTTGATAGCGACCAGACTTTCCGGTGCCCGCGGTGAAAGTGCATGAATCGCCCTGGCCACCAGTTCCTTGCCGGTACCCGAAGGCCCGGTGATCAGCACCGTTGCTTCTTTGGGCGCTACCAGCGATATCAACTCACGGACATCATCAATACCACTGGATTCCCCGATCATCTCCGAACCGGCAAACGATTCGGCCAGCCGTTCACTCATGATCTTATGCTGAACAACCAGACGGTTCTGCTCGACTGCTTTATTGAGCTTGAGCAACAATTCGTCGAGGTCCTCCACCGGCTTGGTGAGATAATCGAAAGCGCCAGCTTTCATCGCAGCAACCGCCGTCTCAACCGAACCAAACGCGGTCAGGACAATCACCTGGATAAACGGGTTGATTTCTCTGAGTCGAGCCAGAAGTTCCAGTCCGCTCATGCCCGTCATCTTCATATCAACAATTGCAACCGGTGCAAAATGGTCGTGATATTGGTCGAGGGCTTCTTCACCGCTGCCGGCTGTGTGAATGTCGAATTGTTTTTTCGATAGATAACCGGCCAGTAATTCGCGCTGGGCAGCTTCGTCGTCAACAAGCAAAAGTCTTGTCTGCATCATATCCTAATTTATAGAGTGATACTCGCATTCGCCACCACAAAAAAAGCCCGCCATAATACGACGGGCTCAAATACTTATCAAAAACCGATTACTCGTCTCTACCGACCAGAATACGGATACCGGCCTGCAGGCCAATCGTGCCGAGACTCTCTCCAAACTCATAATCTACTCCGCCATAGGTAGTAGTAGAGTTCTTGGTCATAGCAGCGTGATAAACCGCTTCAACGAATAGACCTGAATAGTCAGCGGTATAGTAGAAAACGCCGACTCCGAGTCCATAGGCGAGCGAAGGGTTATACGATTTTTCCCGATACCGATTGCCGTCATCAGACTCGACATAGGTAGCAAACTTCGGATTCTCCAGCCCGACATGCGCTCTTAGATACGGAACCAGATTCGACTCGCCCTCGAAGTAGTACTTGGCATAGATGTTCGGATTGTACAGATGGTGATGCATGGTAGAAGCTTCGTCAGCAGCATCAACACCAAGGCGGCTATATCCGAAATTGAACCCAATAATCACGTTCGGCTTCAGAAAATATCCAAAATCCAGACCGATTTTCCAGCCGTTCGTTGCTCCGAGAGAATCACCAAAATCTGAAATGCCACCGGAAGGAAGAGCCAGCCCACCGGTCAGACAGAGTTCCAACACATCCGACGCTTCATCATCTTCCTGTGCCAGTACTGCAGAACACAAGCCAAACAGCAGAAATGCTGTCAGCAAGATCGACACTTTTTTCATTAACATGTCCTCGACTTATAACTAATTCCTAATAACCAACTTAACATCGTATCCGGGCAAACCCGGCCTATCCTGCCAATAGAACAGACGGAACTAAACACCTGATTGTCAATTTGTCAACCGATTAAAAAACGTACTGGCATTGAATAAAAATCGGGGCACAAATGCCGGGGCATGAGTGGGCGGCTCACCTTTCGGCTCCGCAACGTCCTATCTAAATCAGGCATAGCCTGTCAGGTTGCAAGCAACCGGACCTACTCAATCACGGGCACGCCGGTGGTGCCGGGCCGAGGGGCACACCGAATAGATATTCAACCAGATAGGTAACGTCGGAGATATTAACCGTCTCGGGACCATCACCATTGGCGTTGCCTTCATTCGGACATGGCGGCACTGGCCCGAGCGGAACACCAAACAGGTATTCAACCAGATAGGTCACATCAGATATGTTCAGGTCCTCGCTGCCATCACCGTTAGCATTGCCGCGAATACCAACACAACAGCAGGCATCGCCGGGGGGAATGCCATCGGCATCTTCCTGACCCGGATTGGCCACATCAGGGCAGTTGTCAATATCGCCACAGAGACCATCCTCATCAATGTCGTTGTCAGCATCGTTAACGCACGGGTCACCACTGTCGCAGAGACCATCAGCGTCAGTATCGGTGCCGTCGTTAGTCGGAAGGTTGTCCGCTAAGGGACCGAAACCGTCCGTGCCCACTGAGCAGTCGTCGCAACCATCGGAGTCAGAATCTTCGCACAGGTCAGGATTCAACGGGTCTACGTCAGAGCCATCAACAACGCCATCATTGTCATCGTCTGGGTCTCCTGCGTCGCAGAGACCATCAGCATCGGTATCGGTGCCGTCGTTGTTTGGATCGTTGTCAGCCAGTGGACCGAAATCATCGGTGCCAATTGAGCAATCGTCACAGCCATCGGAATCCGTGTCCTCACAGATATTGGGATCCAGCGGGTCGGTGTCAGAGGCATCAACCAGCCCGTCAGTGTCATCATCAGGATCACTGGTGTCACAGAGGCCATCGGCATCAGTATCGGTTCCGTCGTTGTTGGGGAGGTTGTCCGCCAGCGGTCCAAAACCATCCGTGCCAATCGAGCAGTCATCGCATCCGTCGGAATCGGTGTCCTCACAGATATATGGGTTCAGCGGATCGGTATCAGAGGCGTCGGCCACACCGTCGTTGTCGTCGTCAGGGTCGGTATCATCACAGATGCCGTCAGCATCAGTATCCACACAGGAGAGATGGTCGGTTGGTCTCACAAAAGAATAGTCTTGACCACTGCCCAGTGATCCTTTGTGGGAAACAGAGATCACATACTGACCCGCAGACGGTGAGGCAACGTATATCTGCTCAACATTATCACGGAAGTTGTCACCGGTGGTAGCGGCATAGCTCGGGTTGGAGGGATCAAGCACATACGGGTAATAAGTTGTCGATGTCGCGACATGTTCCAGTCGCAGGTCCAGATCACTCACCAGCATCAAGGTCGTTGGGTTCAGCGAGGTCGGTGGTGGTGTCCCTGGTGGGTCGGTCCAGGCGAGAGTAACTCGAATCGGTTCTAAGCCGTTGCTGTAGAAACCATATTGGTTCGTCTGACCGTTAGCCAACGACGCCTCAACTATCCGTCCTGACTCGACTGAATCAGCCTGAATCAATTCTGCAGCAGTCAGAGTATTCATTAGACCCCACCCGAACATATAATCGGGGCCGGGATTGGGACCGGCTTCGTCAGCCGTGTGAATAATCAGAGCCTTCATAGTGGATGCCAGCGGCGTAGTGGAACTGTGGGTTGTCTCATAATACTGCACCAGCAGACTGAGCGAACCGGACAGGTTGGGTGAACTCATAGACGTCCCGCTGTACGATGCATAAGCGCTCGTGTTAGCATCAGTGCAAGAGTAGAGACCAATCCCATTGGCGGTTATATCCGGCTTGATGCGGCCGTCATCAGTCGGACCCCAGCCACTGAAAGTACTCATAACAACATCACCGGACGCAGTCCAGCCGCCGGGGATATCATTGATAGCACCCACCGTTATAATGTTCTTCGCTGTACCCTGCATACCAACGCAATCATAGCCATCGGCACCTCCATCCGGATCCCGCGTATCGGTACTCAAGGTCCAGTCACCGTCGTCCCATACATAGTGACTACCCCCTGAACCGGGGCCATAATCATTGCGATCATTGCCAGCCGATTTCACGATAGAGTAATAGGGCGCATTGAATGCTATCTCATCCCAGTCCCTGGTCCAGTCTGAATAAAAACCGAAGCCATACTCTTCAACAGGGCTAATCGATATATCACCAAGCCAGTACCATTCACTTTCATCGCTGTCCCAATACCATCCGTGACCAAATCCATAGGAGTGGTTGGAAACATTCAACCCTGCCGCCGCCGCTGTCGCCATTTCGGAATTATCATTATTCCAATCGTATGCAGCCAGATAGGCTGCAAAAGACATTCCTTTTGCAGAAGCAACTACACCGGCGCCAATCATCGTTCCAGCCACATGTGTTGCATGGTAGTGGGTCGCTCCCGGGTTATCGATCTGGGTAACACGATCACCAAATTCCTGGTGGGTGGCCAACACCGCACCTCCATCCCAGATGCCCAATCTGCCTAACGCTGTAGTTGAGCCTGAAAGAGAAAATCCGCCACTCCCACCAGGCCAGACGTCATCGGTGCTGATTGTCCGAGCGGCGGTCAGGTTCGTCGTGGTATAGAAAATTGGTTTACCTCTATCGTCGATAAACATCAACTGGATATCCGGGTCCTCGTTAAGCCGTTTCTGTATGGGATCATCGCTGGCCAGCATGTCATAGTACAACTGCGGCCGCCTTGAAGTCAGCCGTTCAGCAAATGTTCGACTCAGTTCATTAAGTTTAGCCTGTTGCGTCTCTGGCCGGGCATGAACATTACCAATTGCAATAAGAATAACTGCGAAGGCCGTGACAACTGGACATTGTCGCATTACAATTCTCCTCCGGGTTTATACAATACGTTATGAGGTTGAGCTAACCTCGTAACCCGCAATAATCGGAAAGTTACAGAAATAGGAACAGCGGGTTGAATTATTATTTTTGGCACACCTAATAGCATGACAGCAATTCCCAAATTCCGAAGCCTACCCTCTACGGGCACGCCGGTGGCGCCGGGCCGAGGGGCACACCGAATAGATATTCAACCAGATAAGTAACGTCGGAGATATTAACCGTCTCGGGACCATCACCATTGGCGTTGCCTTCATTCGGACATGGCGGCACTGGCCCGAGCGGTACACCAAACAGGTATTCAACCAGATAGGTCACATCAGATATGTTCAGGTCCTCGCTGCCATCACCGTTAGCATTACCGCGAATTCCAACACAACAGCAGGCATCGCCGATGTCGTCACCGTTCGTATCTTCCTGGCCGGGGTTGGCCACTGTCGGGCAGTTGTCGCGCACATCCGGCACGCCGTCGGCGTCCGAATCTGGTAAGAAGGCTCTTCTGAGCGTCGGATCGCCGATCATCGTCATCCCAAAATGCCAGCACACTTGCCAGTCTTCATAGTTCTCACCGTAGATGATATCAGTGAACCACTGCTTGAATGCCTCGCCGATAGTCGCGCCGGAACCGAACGGCCCGTAAAAATACTCAAAATCCAGCATCGAGCCGGTTTTTGTGCTGCCAATTGAGACCAGCCCATAGGTCGCATTAAACGCGTACCACCCGGCCGAATAATCGGTCTCGACATACCGGGCGTGTGAACACGCGAACAGATTGTAGAAATATGCCACCGGATCGATCGTGCGCACTTCGTAGTTGGTGATTGTGCTCCATTCGTCATCCGGATTGTAGAAATACTGCGTCCAGGGATTGCTGTGACCGCAGACCAGGATCGACTCCCAGTTCAGCGGAAGCTGCGCCTTGAAATCGGGCGACCACGTAGTATACTCCTCATTGACAAAGGTTCGATTGGCGTACGCCAGACCGACGTTCTCGTCCCAGTTCGTCGACGAAGGCACCCAGTCATCGTCGATATACACCAGCGCCCGATTGCTAAGCACAGTCGTGCCGGTGCGGTAATGATGATTCTTGGTGAAATAATTCTGAATCAGCGACACTTCGTTCGCCCCGCCCAGCGTAAGAGGGCTCGCGGTCAATCGGCCGACCCAGATCTCCGGGGCGACATTGCCCACGTGCCAATCGTACAAACCATCCGAGTCGGCATCGGAAAACGATCCATCGAGATCCATATAAAACAGGTCGCACGGAAACTCCTCATGTTCAACCGGGTCGCTCCAACATTCCGTCTCGTACCACGGAATCGGGAGATCTCCTATCAGAATACAGCCAACCAACCCCAGCGCATATCGTCCCTGCAGAAACGCCCTAACGTCCTCGGGCGTACCGCCGGAAGTCGCGTAGGTCTCTACGTCGTATCCCTCACCGGTCAGATCGACCACATACTGATCAAGCGAAGTCTGTATCTGCGGCCTGAGAGTCGAATTCACAATGATACAGAACTTGATCCCGTCGGCGGCAGCCGCCTTCGTCTGATTCTTCCCAGTCAGGTCTATCTGGAATGCCCGCTCAGGTCCCCTTGCAGCCTTCCACTGCCCGTAAGTGATCGCCTGCCTGCCGTCGTCATCGATCCACCGCAATCTGGTAATATCAGGACCGTCGCGCCGGGCAGCTTCAAGGTCAAAAGCGCCATTGGGGGTTAGAAATTCAGAAACCGATGTCTCTATCGGTTCGGCTTCAGTTTCGGCCATGCCGACTGCCGCAAAGATCAGCAGTAGTACAGTTGCCATTGCAGTCAGTGAGATGTTACTTTTCATGGATTCCTCTTCATATCGTCAGTCATTTCAATCGTTGTTGCCGTGAGTCGCAGTTGTTGATGCCAAATCAAGAGGAGGTACTCAGAGAGCCTTCCTCACGCAAATAACCCAGTGCAACCGGGATATTACTTCAAAGATGCGACTCAACAGGTTGATGGCTACAATATAGGTAGATTTGCTCCAATTAACAAGAGGAAAGCGCATCTCAGAGTGTCCGGCCCGCCGTCGCGGGCCGATCGCATTCAAGTGGCCTGCAGATGTCCACATTTGCCGATAGGTAAATTTGCAACAATAAACTGGCCATCAAATACAGGTGTCAGGTCACAAGCAACCGTGACCTACGAGAGCAGGCTTGCCTGTGCCTGAGCCAGACTTGTCTGCTACGGACACGCCGGTGGTGCCGGGCCGAGGGGCACACCGAACAGATATTCAACCAGATAGGTAACGTCGGAGATATTAACCGTCTCGGGACCATCACCATTGGCGTTGCCTTCCTCCGGGCATGGCGGCACTGGCCCGAGCGGTACACCAAACAGGTATTCAACCAGATAGGTCACGTCGGAAATATTGACCGACTCGGTTCCATCACCGTTGGCGTTACCGCGAATACCGATGCAGCAACTAATCGACTGCTCCACGTGAACATATGCTGGATCGGATAGCTTGCCCTCTTGTCCCTCGGCGTCGGTTGCCTGTACCTGGTACCAATAGTCGTCATTCGCTTTGCCACTAAATACGTAGAAAGTGTCGGTGACGGCCGAGGCTATCTCAGATGTCGTACCGAAGAACTGGACGTTTTCGATATCATCGATGAACACTCCTTCCTCGGTATAATAACTGTCTGTGAAATAGGCCAATCGGAAACGCACAATCTGACCGGTATAAGCTGACAGGTCAAACTTTGCTTCTACCCAATCGCCTGAAAACCCGGTAATGCCATTACCCAGGTTGAGCCCATAGGGATTAGTCTCCGACGCAAAGTCACTGGGCAGGTTTTCATACTTGAGACCGCCATCAGTTGAAACCTGCACATAAAAATAATCCCAGTCCTCCTCGATGGCATACCACATCCAGAAACATAGGGAATCATCAGCAACAACCTCGTAAGGTGTCGCTGACTCCAACCAGTGATGCGCCCGGTTGCTGGTGATATCCTTCCAGGAGTTACTTCCAGAATGAGCACGAGCAGAAGAAAGCGACATCCGTTCTCTCTGCCAGTAGCTGTTGTCAATTTCGGCATCATCGGTAACGTGTTGACGGTCAGCGTGTTCGATCACTCTATATGAGACAGCCGGATTGATGCTGTCGGCATGATCCCACTCGAGGGTGAAACTGCTTCCGACCGAATCGAGCGGTGGAACGATTGGTGGCTTGGGGGGAGCGATCAAATATGGATTATCAGCGATCATGGCCAGATAAAGATTTGGCCAGATGTTTTCGGCCACGAGGGCAGGTATGCGAGAGGGGTCCGGCCAGAAGCCATCGCTCGGACCCCCGATCTCAGCAGTTAGAGATATGATTCTCGGTTTGGAAATAGTATCGCCCCACATCCAGTCATCAGCATCGCCATTGGTCGGATA
>DAOUUR010000612.1 GCA_030668045.1 bacterium | reverse complement strand
GAAAGACGGTGATCGCTATGTTTGGCTCTATGGAGAAAGACGAAAAAGCAGCCAAGACCTCACTGCTTGAACTACACTAACTGATGATCCACATCAACGAAGACAACGACCTACAGATCGAATCCCCGCGAGTCTTCACCAGCCCCGAGCAGATACTGGATGATCTCACCGGAGAAGGGCTCACCAAGCAGCGCTGGTTCTCTTTGCAACGAATCATAAACCGGAGCACAACCACCGGGGAGACGGCGGTGGTCGAAGTAACATTCGTTGACAAGGAGAAATCGCGTGGCTACCGAACCAAGTTTGGGCTCCATCGGACTAACGGAAAATGGAGAATCTCCAGCTTCAAGACAATCTCAGGTGGGTAATTCGAAACATCGCTGTTATCGCACTGCAACCACTACGCCCTTATGACATCGTGCCACTACGAAAAAGACCTGTTACATTTCGACGATAGCTCTGTTCCTGAGATTTCGGTGCATCAATTGTATCAGAAGGCGAACGGTGGAGAGAGTTTTTTTCTGCTCGATGTTCGTACCCAGGAAGAATATGAAACCGCTCGTCTGGAGTTTTCCGACATTAGAATTCCATACGACAGCCTCGACAAGTTTCTTCATCTGGTTCCCCTCGATAAGAAGAAGATTATTTACTGCTTCTGCCGCCGGGGTCGCCGTAGCGCAGTGGCGACTGCCGAGCTGATTTCGCATGGCTACACCAATGTTTTTAATGTGATCGGTGGGATTAACGTCTGGGTGGAGTCAGGATATGCTACAGTCAGCGGGACGGTCAAGAACAGCACCGGCGAGGAGTAGCGGGGTCTTACGCAATCAGGCCGCACAAAAGCAATTGACAAAGGGGGGACTTATCCGTCGATTGACTATACATACGGGAGATATTGACGAATGAAAACTATCGCTGGATTTGGTATCATTGTCGCCCTGCTGGCTATCGTTGCCGGATGCGATGGATGCAATCCACCTATAGGACCAGAGCCAAGTCCCAAGGGCGTGTACGCCGGCAAGTATATCGTTTCAATTCTCAGTACAGAGCAAACAACCGAGGAATTCATCACGTGGACTTTTGAAGACCGGTTTTTTCACATGAACCTCGACCCCGACAAGTTTGTAGGTAAATGCTTCTGCCAGTGTTTTGGGGAGTACTCACTCACCGGAGGTGTTAGACTCAAAGTGATCGAGAGCCAGCCCGATGAGTTGATAGACGAGTGTACGACCTGTAATGCCGCCGAAAACCCGCACGGCGAATTTGTCGTGGATCGCTCCACCGATACATTGAAGCTAACCCGACAGGTTGGGGATACACTCAAACAGTTGCTTTTGACCCCAATTACTGCCGAGCAGGGAGCTCTTTTAACCATCAGCCAAGCGGCCGGCTCGGGGCGTCAACGCGTTAAACAACAACTACTTACTATTTACTCGTCAGTGTATTGGGCATTTCCGGTGTCAGGGAGGCCAAAATTGTAGTCCAGATGCTTTGGCCTGCCGTGCGGACCAATATCTGGCAATTGACAAATCTGAAGCCTGTACGTCTAAGGGTAGTGTAGAAGCTAACTTTTCGGTTGTGCCTGTGGCGCAAACTGCATATATTGGCGTTCTGATTTGGTGG
>DAOUUR010000489.1 GCA_030668045.1 bacterium | reverse complement strand
ATGTTGATGATGGAGGCGTTGACGAGTTGTTGCATTTTTTTGTAGGCTGGGTCGTTGGTGCTTGGCCAGGCGTTTTGTTTTATTTGGCCCCAGCCGTTGGCGTTTGTTGAGAGGGGAGCATTCAGGATGCGGCTTTGGTTTGGCATGGTTATATTAATTAGGGCTTCGATCGGTTGTTGCGCGAGGGTGTCACCGAAGAGGTCTCTGATGTGTTTGCGTAGTGCCATTTCACCTTCTATAGATGTCGCGGAGTCTTTGGTTCTGTTCCATGAATAGTCGCCGTAGAACTGCGCGTTTAGATCGAGCCAGTCGATGATTCGCTGGAAACTTTCGGTGTCGAGTTTTATACGGTCTTGGTGACCGTTTAGGAGTATTTTGGCGAGTTTGCCGGCGTTTGCGTAGTATTCGTTTGGAGTGCTATAGGCGGTTTCGCGGTTGCGATATGCGAATTTGACAAGGCCTTCTTTTTCTTTCTTTGCCAGGGCGTTATATGATTTGGTGAAATCTCCTTCTTTGGTTCCCAACAGGTTGAGCTTTTCTGTCGCGTCGCCCAGGCCGTGGCAATCGATGCAGTAGCGGTCGAGTACGGGTTGAACGGTGCGGGTAAAACTTAATCCGCCTGGGTATTGGGGGCCTGCCGAAGGTTTTGGTTTGTGGATGGTTATGTCCTTATGTGTGGCGGCTGGTTGGGGTGAAGAGTTGTGATGCTCGTGACAGCCGGCGCAGCCTGCGTATTCGCCTGGTTGTAAGTATATCGAGGACCTCATTGTCATTACGGCCATGTTGTTCTTGTCGAGTAACTGCAATTGGAGGGGGACAGAGGCCGGTGCTTCGAATGCAACCGAGCCATCTTCGCCGACGGGTACTGTACCTACGATTGTTTTTAGAATCTCGTTTCCGGCATAGCTCAGTAGCGTCTTTTTCCTTGTAGGCTGAACGATTATTCGGTTTATTCGCAGGCTTTTGATAGTGGCCGGTTCAATAGATTGTGCGCTGTTGTACACATCTTTGACGAAATAGACTCCGGTCGGGGATTTTTGTTCTGCTGCTGCAAAGCCCTTGATAGCGGGTGGTTTTGGCCTTGGTCTGACCGGTATTGGCGCGAAGCATGAAATGTTCGGGTCACGGTAGATAAGCTCTCTTCCGCCGAGGGTATCGATCAGGTATATTGAGTATGAGTTATCTTGTTGGCGGCTGCCGTAAGGGGCGAGTTTTTCGGGACAATACGCGGCTAAGAAGAGATCTTCGCTCAGGGGGTACGGCGTAGCGAAACAAGTGTCGGGCCATTGTTCGGTCTCGGGGAAAGTTGCCTCGGGAGTAATGCGTGTGATGGGTGCTGCGCCGTCACGGCCCTTGAGAGGATCAATGAGAATAATCGAGCCGGCGGTATAAGAGTGATGAGCCATAGCGGTTGTAACAATTTTTTCTGAACCAGGTATGGCCAGGGCTTCGGAGGTCATACATGGGTTGATGGTATAGTTGCCGTAAAAGTGGGCTGTTCCGGTTCCGTCGGGTCGTATCGTCCAGAGGCTCTGATAAAAAGTGTCGTGGCGGTTGATATAATCCCAGCGGGTGTATATCAGTCGCCCGTCATGCAGTACGCTCGGTTCCCATTCGTTGGCTTCACCAAATGAAATCCGGCGAATACCGGTTCCGTCAAGATTGCCGCGGTATAGAGTGAACGCGGGTACATATCGGCTTCCGTGACAACGGCCAAATGACTGGCACCTGGTGGAGATAAACGCAAAACCGCCGTCGGGAAGATAACATGGGTCGTAGTCCTCGATGAGTGCGGTGTATCGGTTGCCCTGGCGGAGCATGGGATCGTTGGCATTGCCGGTGACCTGTCGGAGTCCGGTGCCGTCTATGCCTATCTCATAAACAAGGAACCGGCGAAGGCACCTGTCCGGCAGCTTCCATTTCCAGTTCTTTTGGCCAACTGTCACCGAGTGATCGCAATAAGAGAACAACACTCGCCGGCCGTCGTATGACAGGTCGGGGTGCAGGGCCGAACCGATGGGAAGTTTTCCTTCGAGCAGCATTTTTTCGTTTGGTTTATCTTTCCAGTTTTCGAGCACCACGAGTCCCGGTCCGATTCCGCTGCGGCGTCCGAGATATTGATCGACCATGTGGTGACTTGCGGGCGGTCGTTTGTTTATCAGTAGCTTATCGAAATCCAGAAGCGGGTGTGAGAGTATAATCTCTCGTCGCAGTGAACTGATTCGTGCGGTGAGGTCGGCGAGCTGCATGTTGTTTGGTGTATTGTAGAATTCTTTTTCCAGCGTAGAGAGTCTTTGTGCGAACCGGGGGCGGGGCTCTTGTTTTTGGACAAATTCGAGTGT
>DAOUUR010000280.1 GCA_030668045.1 bacterium | reverse complement strand
CTTTACGCAAAGTCGTGACACTGGCAGCGGAAAGCGGCATCCCTGCGCTGGCTTTCAGCTCCGCGCTGGCCTATTTCGATGCGTATCGGACGGCCAGGTTGCCTGCCAATCTAACCCAGGCACAGCGTGACTACTTCGGCGCGCACACCTACCGCCGGACGGATAAAGAAGGCAACTTCCATACCCAATGGATCGAAGAGAATCTCGGAAAATAGCTGGGGATAAGAGGTGCAAAATGAAATACGGTTTGAATATTCCCCCTGACGGAGCGTTGGATTTGGTTTCTCTCGGAGCCTTAATTCATCGCCTCGATCCTGGAGTAGTTCCTTTTCGCAAAGCGACTGAGTGCCTGATCCATGTCAGCGGTGGGGAATTCAACGTCGCTGCTAATCTGGCCGACTGCTTCCAGATGAACACCGGCATCATCACTGCGATGGTGAATTACCCCATCGGCGACCTGATCTCAGAGCGGGTTAGGGCCATGAGCGTCAAACCCTACTATAGGCACTTCGAACATAACGGGGTTAATGGCCCCAACATGGCAACTGTTTACTGCGACCGCGGTTTCGGTGTGCGCTCTCCGGTCGTGTTTTACAACCGCTCCAATGAAGCTGCCGCTCAGCTCAAGCCTGGCGACATTGACTGGAATGAGGTTTTTTCCGGTGGGGTGCGATGGTTCCACAGCGGCGGCATCTTTGCCGCGTTGTCCGAAACGACCGGCGAGTTGATCATCGAAGGAATGCAGGCTGCAAAGGCCAACGGAGCGGTAACTTCCTTCGACTTGAATTATCGCGCCAAGCTGTGGAACATCTGGGGCGGGCAGAAACGAGCTTCGGCGACTCTGAATCGCATCGTCGAGAATGTAGACGTGCTTGTCGGCAATGAGGAAGATCTGCAGTTAGGTCTCGGGATCCCGGGCCCGGAAGTGGCTGCCAAGTCCAAGCTTGACCCAAGCACGTTCTTCGCGATGATCGACAAAGCAGTAGATAAGTATCCGCATATTAAGGTCGTCGCGACTACATTGCGCGAGGTGCACTCAACCAGTCATCACAGCTGGGGAGCGGTGGCTTGGATTGATGGAGAAACGTGTACCTCTCCAATCTGCGAGCTCCATATTTACGACCGCGTGGGTGGCGGAGATGGATTCGCCTCTGGCTTCTTCTTCGGCCTACTCACAGGCGAAGAGCCGGAAGAGGCCGTCAAGCTGGGTTGGGCACATGGTTCGCTATTAACCACCTTCCCAGGTGACACCACCATGGCCACCATCGAGCAGGTACAGGCATATGCAAAAGGTGGATCAGCCCGTATCCAACGTTAACCTGTGATGCAATCCCGTGAACATATTCCGGGTAGGTCGGGCACCGCGAGAGTTTATCAGATTGAGAGTAGTCCGCTAGCCACGTCCTCTGATTGGAGAGGGCGGCCTTGAGGGCCCGATTGAGGATGACCCGCAGCGTTTCGCGCGGTTGGATTCCATCTTTGTGGAGCCGAAACTACCAGGATACACTCTCTATGCTTGGTGATGCAGAACTTCCGGGTGACATAGCGTACGAATCACGAGTGTGAATTTTGAGCTGCGCTGGAATACAGATCAGGTGGACGACAATACCACGATATTAGTAAACAAATGCGGTGCTTGGTCACCCCAACCGGCATCGAGAGAATCTGAGGCTCCGAGAGAGTGTTATCCTTGTCCCTTGGTGAAATCTGATCGTCACCACCTTTACGAGGGTTCTTCACCCGATCTTATTACCTGGCAATCTCATCATGAAGGTATATGTGTCCATTTATATTGACCGGACAAGGACGATTGAGAACTCCGGTCATCACCGTAGTTCACGACGTCTGAGTTGCCTCCATTTTGCTCCAATCATCACACACAATCGTGTTAAATCACATGAAGTTATTTGTCGAATAAGGCATTTTTCGGGCGAAAAAAAGGGTCGGAAACACCTTTCAGAAAGATCGTAACTTGACAGGCAAAGAAAGGGATGCTATGATTGTGCAAACGTTTGCAGAGATTCACTTCTAAGCAACACTCCACTAGAAAAATCAACTACTAATGTGAGCAGAGAGAAGCGAAAATTGGTATCCATCAAAGATATCGCCCAGGAGGCTGGTGTATCGCCTTCGACGGTATCCAGGGCATTGCATAATCATCCCCACATCAGCACAGAGACCGGAGAACGGGTCCAACGCCTGGCACATGAGATGGGCTATACGCCGAGCCTGTTGGCACGCAGTCTGGTAACACAAGATACAGCGACCATCGGCTTGGTGATCACGTATACAGCCGACCCTTTCTTATCGCGACTGGTTCAAGGTGTTGAGGAGACCGCCCGGAATAGTGGCTATTCGGTCTTCCTCAGCAGTTCCTACCGGGACTACGAGCGAGAGCTGGAAGTTGTGCGCTCGTTCCATGAGCGCCGCACAAGCGGCATCATCATCACCGGCTCGCAGATTGACACCGACTATCTGGATTTGGACGACCGCTTCCCGTTGCCCATTGTTTTGATAAATTGCCGGACATATCCGTACTCTGTCTCCGCCGATAAGATATCTGGCGCGAAACAAGCCGTCGAGCACTTAGTCCAACTTGGTCACCGACGGATCGCTTTTGTATCGAACGCCAAACTTTCTACCGATCTCGATCGTCAGACAAGCTATCAACAGGTGCTAAGAGAACACGACATCCCCATCGATGACACATTAGTCGTCGAAGGAGACGGGATGCTGGAAAGCGGTGTCCGTGCAGGCCAAAAACTACTGAGCTTGCCTCAACCACCAACGGCCATTTTCTGTTTCAACGATTTGACGGCAATGGGCGTACTAACGGCTCTCAGGGAGGCGGACCTCCAAGTGCCGCGTGACTGCTCGGTCGTTGGTTTTGACGACCTGGAAATTTCGGCTTATTTATGTCCGCCGCTGACGACCGTTCGCCAACCTTGCTATCGTATGGGGCAAGCGGCGATACGCATGCTGCTGCAGCTAATTCGAGGTGAAAACGGTATACAAGCCGAGATCTTGCAAACTGAACTGATTGTTCGCCAAACAACCGGGCTTGCCCCCGAGCCAAGCTGATCTTGGATAGAGGCGGTTGACCATAGCAGATGCTAAGTGGAGTCCCGCCCAATTAACCAAACACCCCAATCTTTGGGAAAGGAGGTTGATGGAGGAGGAGAAAGAACCGCAACTCATGTTGCAGCCTTGGAATAGTCAAGGCACAGACGATATTCGCGCCGTTTACTATAGAACATACAACGAGTAAGGAGAAAGCGTCATGAAAAAGAAAGTGCCCTTCATTGGTTTAGCAATTCTGATGGTGTTGAGCCTATTACTCACCGCTTGCAAGCCGGAGACCATCGTCGAAACGGTAGAAGTTCCCGGTGAGACTATCATCACGGAAGTTGAGGTCGAGGTGCCGGTTGGCGGGGAGCTGGTCACCCTCGTGGCCCGCTGCCGGGCCAAGCCCCCCACCGAGGACTGGCGCTGCAACAACCTGCTGACCGCTGTAGCTGAGGTCAATACCGACCTGGAAGCCTCCGGCGATACCCGCCGTGTGGTGGTCGAGACCATCCAGGACAACACTGATTGGGGCGACATCATGCAGGAGTTTGCCCTGTCCTATGAGGACGGAAAAGCGCCGGACATCTTGACAACCGGCCACGAGTTCATCGGCACCGAGGCCACCGCCGGCCGAATCATCGCGCTGGACGATATGCTCGGCAATTACCCTGAATTCGACAATGTGATTAACGCGCTGTGGGATTCCGTCATGTTCAAGGGCGAGCGTTGGGGTGTGCCCCAGGATACCGAATCCCGACCAGTCTACTGGGACAAGACACTGCTTGCACAGGTCCCAGGCTGGGATGAAGCCCGCATTGCCGGGCTGGCTGACGAGATCAAAGCCGGCAATTTCACCCTGGACGACATGCTTGATACGGCCGAAGCTGCTGTTGCAGCAGGCGTCGTAGAGCCGGGCATGGGCTTCTGGATGCGGCCCAAGAACGGCCCCGACTTCACCGCCCTGTACTACGCTTATGGTGGCGATACGATCGACGCCGATACCGGCAAGCTGGTCTTCGACACCGAGGCCGGCCTGAAGTACTACGAGTTCTTCGAGCGT
>DAOUUR010000342.1 GCA_030668045.1 bacterium | reverse complement strand
TTGGCTTCTTCGGCGCGTTCTACATCCGTTCCGGTAGTTTCCACATGGTGACATACGCGAAACAATCAACCCAAGGTATCGGCTTTCGCTTGAGTGGTGTGATAGACTGGCTTGGCCTGGCCCGGAAAACGCAAGCAGATGATGGCATCATAGAGTATCTTCTGGCAAATGCCGATTTGTCGTACTATTTCGCCAAGTGTAAGGAGTGGCCCTAACGTCATTCTTACCGCAACACCAAGTTTGCCAAGCTGAGTTTCTCTTTCTGACTCAGGAGGCCCGCCCCCCACTAATCAATTGACCCGCCCCATCAAGCCGCATATATTCCCCCTTTAATGCGAAGGAGATATGATGGCGGCAGCCTACAAACAACCCGAAGTCACCCCCGAGATGGTCAAAGATCACGGCATCTCGACTGAAGAATACGAAAAGATCAAGAAGATTCTTGGCCGTGAACCAAACTATACCGAGCTCGGCGTTTTCTCGGTTATGTGGTCGGAACACTGCTCGTACAAAAACTCAATTGCCCTACTCAAAACCCTCCCCCGTGACGGCGAGAATCTGCTGGCCAAAGCCGGTGAGGAAAATGCCGGCGCGGTTGATATCGGCGACGGCCTCGCGGTTGTTTTCAAAATCGAATCCCACAATCACCCTTCGGCAGTCGAACCGTATCAAGGCGCGGCCACCGGTGTCGGGGGGATTCTTCGCGACATCTTCACGATGGGCGCCCGTCCTATCGCAGCACTCAACTCGCTGCGTTTCGGATCACCGGACGACCCACACGTAAGATATCTTGTTGATGGCGTCGTACGCGGAATCGGCGACTACGGTAACTCTTTCGGGGTTCCTACTGTCGGTGGCGAAGTCTATTTTGATGAAGCATACACCGGCAATCCGCTGATCAATGCGATGGCGGTCGGTATTGTCAAGGCCGACCAAATTGCATCGGCGGTGTCCTCAGGTGTGGGCAACCCTCTGATGATGGTCGGAGCCAAGACCGGTCGCGACGGTATCCACGGCGCAACGTTTGCCTCCGAAGAATTGACCGAAGCCTCTCAGGAGAAGCGTCCCTCGGTACAGATCGGCGATCCGTTCACTGAAAAGCTGCTCCTGGAAGCTACCCTCGAAATAATCAGAGCCGACCTTCTGGTAGGCATTCAGGATATGGGCGCTGCCGGTCTCACCTGTTCCTCATCGGAGATGTCGGCCAAGGGTGAGTCGGGGGTTGTGATCAATATTGACAAAGTCCCCGTGCGCGAAACGGCTATGACACCGTATGAAATCCTCCTCTCTGAATCACAGGAGCGGATGTTAGTATGCGTCAAGAAGGGAAACGAAGACAAAGTCACGGCTATCTTTGACAAGTGGGAACTTGACTCAACGCTGGTTGGTCATGTCACCGACGATGGCCTGATGACAGTCAAGCTCAATGGCGAAATTGTCGCGCAGATTCCCTCCAACGATCTGGTTCTCGGTGGTGGTGCCCCGATTTACAAACGCGAGACAAAACGACCCGACTATCTCGACGAACTCCAGAAGATCAACCTCAACGATTACGCGCTCAATCGTGACTGGAACGAGACTCTCCTCGCCCTTCTGGCAGCTCCAAATATCTGCCACAAAGGCTGGGTCTTTGACCAGTACGACTCGATGGTACGAACCAACACCTCGGTTGGTCCCGGCTCCGACGCCGCGATCCTCCGCCTCCGTAAAACCGACAAGGCGCTGGCTATGGCTACCGACTGCAACGGCCGCTACTGCTACACCGACCCGCGCGCCGGTGCCCAATTGGCCGTGGCCGAATCGGCCCGCAATATCGTCTGCTCGGGCGGCAAACCGCTGGCTATCACCAACTGCCTCAATTTTGGCAACCCGTACAAACCGGAAATATATTTTGGCTTTGCCGAAGCTGTCGCCGGGATGGGCGAGGCCTGCCGTGTGTTCAACACGCCGGTTACTGGCGGCAACGTTTCATTCTATAACGAAGATCCTGAACGGGCCGTATTCCCCAGTCCCGTAATTGGCATGATCGGAATGATCGAAAGCCTCAAGCACATAACTACGCAGTGGTTCAAAGACGAGGGTGACACGGTCATCCTTCTTGGCGAAAACAAAGATGAACTCGGCGCGTCTGAGTACCTCCACACTATCTACGGACTGACCAAAGGACCGGTCCCGTCTCTTGATCTCAACTTCGAGAAAACTCTGCAGGACACTCTGCTCGGCCTGATCCAGTCAGGCGTGATCAAGTCCGCGCACGATACGACCGAGGGCGGCCTGGCTGTTGCCCTGGCCGAATGTTGTATCTCCGATCCTGATCATAAAATCGGCGCTAGGATAAAACTGTCCGACTCGATCCGTACCGACTGCCTCCTCTTTGGCGAAACAGTATCGCGTGTGATTATCAGTTGCACGCCTGCCGATAGCGACATGATTGCATCGATCCTCAACGAACGAAAGATCCCGCACCAGATGATCGGCACGGTGGGGGGACGGTCGCTTGCGATCAACAACCTGATCGATCTGCCGCTGGAGCGGTTGACCGACACTTTCTTTAACGCTATGCCTCGCTTCATGGACCAGACAACGTCCGCCGGTTGAAGCAGGGCGCGAGGGCTTAATATGGCTCTGTATATTTTCTCCGATGCGCACCTCGGTGCCGGTTCAGCTGAGACCGATGCTGAGAAGATCGCCAAGCTGCAAGCTCTGTTTGAACTGGTTGAAGACGATGGCGACCGGCTGATCATCCTGGGCGACCTCTTCGACTTCTGGTTTGAATACAAACATGCCATCCCAAAAGAACAGCACGATGTGCTTTTTATGTTACGTCAGCTAACCGCCAAGGGCGTGCGGATTGATTATGTCAGCGGCAATCATGATTTCTGGATGGGTGATTTTTTCTCAACTCAGATGGGTATCAACCTGCACCGCGACTATCTCGACCTCGAATACGAAAAGTACCGCCTCCATCTGATACATGGTGACGGTCTGGCCAAAGCCGACCGCGGCTATCGCCTTCTCAAGAAGGTCCTGCGCAACCGTCTCAATATCTGGCTCTATCGTAAACTTCCACCCGACTGGGCGATCCCGCTGGCCAAATGGGTCTCCGGTTCATCGCGCCAGTACACTTCGAAACGTGACCACACTTTCGCCGCCGATTACGAGGCGTACGCAAAGACCAAACTTGATGGCAACTATGACATCGTGGCCATCGCCCACCTGCATATCCCTGTATGTAAGAAATTCGACACCGGCACCTACATCAACACCGGCGACTTTATCAGTCACTTTAGTTATGCGAAGATAACCAAAGGGGAAGTAAGCCTTGAAAACATCAAGTAATGGACTCCTATCATGAGCGATCTGACGAAAGCTCTCGTAAAGACCTCGTTACTCTGCATTTGTATCACATGCGGCGTCATAGCTGAGAACGACAAGCCAGAAACCAGCGCAAACATGG
>DAOUUR010000376.1 GCA_030668045.1 bacterium | reverse complement strand
CTCAATTTCAGTATCTCCATCAAGGTCCTGTTCCGCTTCGAGATCTTCGATTTCTTCCAGCAACGGATTAGTCGCCAGTTCGTGGCGAATAGTCTGCTCCAGTTTGAGCACCGGCATCTGGAGCATCTTGAGCGACTGGATCAGCTGCGGTGCCAGTGTCTGAGAAAGCCTGAGTTGTAAGCCAAGTTTCATAAGCTTAACCTATTGCCCTATATCTTATTATACGTTCCGGGTCAGTATTTGTTCGTCAATATACCTTATCGGAAACATAAAGGGCCTTGTTGATGCCTAAGGCTGATATCGTTCATAATTTCAACATCGTAATTTCGATATCAGTCAAGGCGGAATTTCTCTCCTAAGTAAATCTTCCTTGCTTCCGGGTCGCTGGCCAGATACTCAGAGGTGCCTTCCTTGAGGATTTTGCCATCACACATTATGTACGCCCGAGAGCATATCGACAAAGTTTCTCTCACATTATGATCAGTTATCAGCACGCCAAGCCCCTTCTCAACCAACCGACGGATGATCTTCTGAATATCTTCCACAGCAATCGGATCAATGCCCGCGAATGGTTCATCCAGCAGCATAAACTTCGGTTCATTCACCAGAGCTCTTGTGATCTCCACACGTCGCCTTTCTCCTCCGGAGAGAGTAAACGCTTTGCTCTTCCTTAGATGCGCGATGTCCAACTCATGGAGGAGTTGTTCCAGCCGGGCCTTCCTTTCCTTACGACTGAGATTTCGGTACTGCAGAATCGACATGATATTATCTTCCACCGTCATCTTGCGAAAAACTGATGCTTCCTGAGCAAGATAGCCGATACCGAGTCTGGCTCGTTTGTACATCGGCAACCGATCCATTCTGAGATCGTTCAGACTAACATGGCCACGGTCCGGTCTGATAAACCCGATGATCATATAGAAAGTTGTGGTTTTTCCGGCACCATTGGGGCCGAGCAGACCGACCACCTCACCGGGCTGAACCTCTATTGACACGCCGTTGACAACGGCCCGCTTGCGGTAATATTTGCAAAGATCCTCTGAGGACAGGACGGCCATACCAGAATATAACGCCTCAACGGAGTTTTATACAACAAGATTTCCGATCCAGCACACCGTTTGCTCAACGAATCTGGCAGGTTGTTGAAATAGTAGCATTTCGGTCGTTACAGCAATGACGATTTCACCGTTTTTTAACAGACTCATAGTTTGGATATTTTGCTTTGCTCGCGTGTAAAATGTCGTAAATTCCCGAAAATGATACTGCCGTCATGAAGTATCATCAAGATCACGAAAGAGGACAAATAATGCAAAAAATCGTATCAGGAATTCTCGTATTCTTTCTGTTATTGACCGGTTGTTCCAAGTCTCCGCAGGATCAGGTGGAGGAACTCAACGAGGTGGGGCTCAGCCAGGTAGCAGCTTTCGATTTCACCGCCGCCAGGGAATCGTTTGAAGCCATTCGCCAGATCGATTCTACTTCGACAGTTTCTCAGTATGGATTGGCGCTGGTCGACGAGGCAGAAGGCAAATGGTTTGACGCGATTCGTGTATACAGTGAGATCGCGGCGGATCAGCCCGATTTCCTGCCGGCCCATACCGGTCTGGTGCGGTGCCTGATGCTGGTCAATATGCACGAGAAGGCGTTGCAGGTGGCTATTCGCTTCAGTGCCCTGGCGGGTGATGATCTTCAGATACGATTGACAATTGTTGATATTTTACTAGCCAATGCGATGTATGAACAGGCAGCCGAGGAACTTGACCGCCTGATGGCCCAACAGGATACTGGAGAACTCAGTCTTGCCCGGGCTCGTCTCTTGTATCTGGAGAACAAGGTAGATTCAGCTGCGGTTCTGATGTCGGCCAGCCTGGCAACCCCCGGCGACAATCTCCTTTTCTACCAGGAAGCTGCCAGGTGTCTTGAGGTAGCCGGACAACTTGATTCGTCGATGGCCATGAGCCGAAAAGCCTGGAGTCTGGACAGCACTGATTACCGTGTGCTGATCGACCATTTTATGCGATCCATCCGAACCGGACATGATTTTGATGGTCAGTCTGTAATTCGGTATGTAAGGGCATCTGCAACCTCAGAGTACTTGCCGTTCAAACTGGAATGGCTTTTCCATCGTCCGGTTATGCCTGCCGGTCCATACCGGTTGGCGGGCAATAACCTCAGGGAGCTTGATCCGCTCGGAGTGTCTACAACAGTTTTCGATATCGAAGCAATGTCCACCGGGGTTGATGACCTGAATCTCATGACAGACCTCGCCCTTCTGGAAAAGACGTTGGTCGATGGTGGTTTTCGCAGCGAGTTCTTGGTTCTGGTACGCACATATATGTTTAATGTCTTTGTCAAATCCGATATGCGAACGCTGGTAGCTAAACAACTGGAGCTTCTTGGCCCAGAATTCGTGGCGCCCGAAGATTTACGTTTTGTTGACGCCTACCTCAAGAATCTACAGGGTCAACCTGAGGCATTTGATGAAGCTATGGACGTGATAGTGGCTTCGGGCAAGGATGATGCCGTCTATCAGATGAAAATTGGCGACGCCTATGGCGGACCATTTAACAATCGGTTTGAAAAAGCAGAAAAACATTACAGGGCTGCCTTGAAACTTGATAAGTGGTATCGTCCGGCCTTTGATCGATTGATAACGATGCTGAAACGTCAGGAACGGTACAATGATGCTCTGAAAACATATCAACAGTATGCCGATCTGGTAGAACGCTATCCGTTGTTGATTGCCCAAGAGGCGGTGTTGCTGGTACGTAACGATCAGATTGAGGACGGCCTGGCTCTACTTGCAAAGAGTGCTGGCGCTGTTCGTGGAAGGACTCGTTTGTTCAAACAAGTCATCCAACTGCTGGAAGGGAAAGGCAAATTGGATGAAAGGCGCCAGGTAATGAACCTGATGCTGGAATTAACACCGGACAATCACCACGCACTTCTGCTGGCTTCCGATATTGAGAATGACGATGGGGATTTCGCACGAGCGCAGCAGTTGGCAAATACGGTCGTAACCGCCAACCCGGATGATCTCGGTGGAAGGGCGCGTCAGGCGCTGGCGTTTTATAATCTGGGTGATCGGGAGAGAGCTTTTGATCTGTTTGACTCAGTGTTGATAGCGAAGAAACGTCCGGTTGAAGCCGACT
>DAOUUR010000419.1 GCA_030668045.1 bacterium | reverse complement strand
ATCACCGTTAAGATCAATCGAGAAGACGGACTTCGGATAATCTCCAACGTCATAGTCGACCCTTGCGTCAAACATGGGCTGCGTCAAAGCATTGGCCATGTACAGCAGCACCCCTGCAATGGCAAGAACTGAGCACTTCATAAGACCCCTACCTCCATAGTTAGCCCATTCACCCTCAGATAGCCCAAATTGCCCGAATGTCAAGGCATTCCGCCTGCCGCCACACGGCTTACCCACCAACAACAAAAGTGGCGGGTCCGAAGACGGACCCACCCTTGTATATTGCTCTGGTGGTTATTATCAATGCTGAGGTATGAGAAGAAAGAGATCTCCGGTCACATCCGGAGATCTCATGGTGATGTCGAGATCGGCCCACCCTTGGGACCTTTTGAGCCCGTCTGTAGCGTGATCCGACATCATCTATTCAGGCCTAAGCCCGAACAGTCGCTTGGGACATGGTAACACCATGAGCCCGTATTTGCAAGGAAGGGAATGCCATGAAGACATTTGTTGGAATCGACGTTGCCAAAGCACACGTTGACCTGTTTGACACACGCACTAAAACTCATCGCCAGTTTGAGAACGAAACTGAGGGTATCATTCAATGCACGGACTATCTGATCTCTCTTGATCCTGAGTTGATCGTACTGGAAAACACCGGAGGTTATGAGACTTCTTTAGCTGTTGCGTTGCAGTCCGCGGGGTTACCGGTGGCGGTTGTTAATCCCCGTCGGGTTCGAGATTTTGGTCGTGCCGTTGGTCGGCTAGCCAAAACTGATCGCATTGATGCTATGCTACTGGCCAACTATGCTGCCACCATGAAGCCTCCAGAACGTCCTATGCGTGATCGTAAGAGTCGGTTCATGAAGGCTTTAGTGACTCGCCGACATCAATTACTCAAGATGCGGACGGCCGAAGGCAATCGTCGGGAACACAGCCATGACAAAGCCATCGCCCGCTCTATCACTGCCGTAATCAAGATGTTTGATCGAGAGTTGAAGAAGATTGAGCAACAATTACAGGCGCTTGTCAGCGCCTCGAAAGCATTGAACCAGAGAGTAAAAGCACTCACTTCGGTTCCCGGCATTGGCGAGATCACCGCCATCATGTTGGTGACCGAAGTACCGGAGTTGGGACAGTTGAATCGGCGTCAGATTGCCGCTTTGATTGGTGTGGCCCCAATCAACCGTGACAGCGGATCGTTCCGCGGCAAACGAATGACTGGAGGCGGACGACGAACGGTCAGGACCCGTTTATTCATGCCAACGCTTGTGGCCTGTCACCATAATCCCGTCATGAGAGCTTTCTACCAAAGACTACTCGAACAAGGAAAAAGCAAAATGACTGCTCTGGTAGCGGCGATGAGAAAAATGCTCACAATAATAAACACCATGCTCACAAAAAACGAATACTGGAAACCAAAACTCACTTGACATGAAAGACAGTCGCTACGGATCTTGCCACCAGCCCGCCCAGCAGAGCTATCGCCGCCCCACCCCACCCAACAAAAAGGGCCGCCGGGAGGGGCAAGACCCGGCGGCCGTCAGGTGGCCATCCAATAGCCAGAGGAGAGATGAAAACCGCTTTTAGCTCGTGCCGCCGAAAAGCCTCAAGACGCCGGTGGAAGTGACATTGAGGTGGGCCATCATGGCCAGGGAGGCCTGGAGGCGAATGGACTCACCCACCATGTTGGAAAACTCCAGGGCGAAGTCGGTGTCGCGAATCAGTGATTCCGCCGCCGTGAGATTCTGCGCCGTCACTTCAAGCGATGACCGTCGCGACTCAAGCTCGTTCTTTTGCGTAGCGCCCAGATTGGTCTGGACCTGATCCAGTTCGGCGATAGCCTCGTCGATGACCGCGATGGACGCCTGGGCGGATTCGGCAGTGGAGAGGTCGATATCTTCCAGAGCGTCGATGTCGGCCAGAGAGCCCTCGGAGCCATCGAGCAGATTGGAACCGTTGTAATCGGCAGTGGTCAGGGTTCGGTTATATTCATTGACAATGTGATCGGCGGTGGTAGCGTAAGCTGCCTGGGTGTATTCGTTGTTGCCACCCTCGTTGGCCGCCCCCACCGCCAGGGTGCGCAACTCGGTAAGGCGGCTGCGCATCTCGCTGACTGTCGAGGAACCGGCCTGATACTTTGTAATTAACGCCGACGTGTTCTGGATTTCCTGGTTTAGCGAGGCGATCTGGGAGCGCAACTGTTCTGAAATCACCAGACCGGCAGGATCATCAGAGGCCCTGTTAATCCGCAGCCCCGAGGACAGCCTTTCCATGGACCGCATGAAACCGCTGTAGGCGAGGTTTATCGAGCGCGTCAGCCCCATCGAACCCAAACTCGTGTTGATGCTGAAGCTCATTATGCCCTCCTTCCGCAATCATATCCGGGATATGAGACTTCCGGAGATGACTTGAGCATTAATCATACCATATGGGCCAAAAAGCTAATCCGTTGTCATACAACCTGTTCCAGGATGGTGGCGGCAGCCGTCTGGTCGTTTGTGGAGGACTTCGCCAACAGTCAGTGGGGTCAACTGAAACGCTATCAGGATGTTCGCGGGTACGCCGACTAACGCAACTACCATAAAAAGGGAATGCCGTCGGTGGGGTAGTGGAACCGACGGCAATCCAGCGGAGGAACTAATGTATCAGTCAGAGACCCTCACCTGCGCGAACAGGTCACGGCCTCTGAGGTTTGTGTTATGCAGGCCGCCTGGACCTGCGGTGGTAATCAGTTCTTGTCGTCCAGCCTCCTTATATAGGCAGGGATGGCCAGATCGTCCTCGGAGAAGAGCGGCACCCGGTTGGCCTGGCTGTAGCCGTTTCCGTTGCCGCCATTACCTT
>DAOUUR010000347.1 GCA_030668045.1 bacterium | reverse complement strand
TCCTCGGGTGTATCGGAACTTAAATCTGGCTTTGCCAGCGTCACCCCTCCTCGTCCTCGATCGGCGGGTTGACGTGCTCATCGACAAAGAAGAGCGAGTCTTCTTCTGAAATATTGTAGTTGTCCTTGATATACCGAATCGCCACAAATCCTCGCGCCTGCGCCGAGGCTACCACCGCCAGCATGTATCCGATTATTGAAGCAAAGATCACAAACAACATCACCGCCATCAGGTAACCGACCGCATCGTCACCACCACCCCGCGCCCAGCGAACAACCGAAAACCCCCAGTCAATACCGGGGAAGACGTTGAGGGTCGCATCGGCAACATCTGAGCGATACGGCAAATGCGAGAGACCCGATGCTACCGTCTGGCGAATTTTTTCCCCGCCGCCAAGTCCGGTCGCCCAGACCGAAAATTGAACCGCCCTGTAGCAAAAATAGGCATAGACAAACCCGCAGAATTTGGCGGCAATAACCGCATAGAACGTATAGCTGAGCCATCGAACCGGCTGGCGGATGACGGTAGAGAACGTCTCAAGGATCGAGGCAAAAGTTTCGCCCTGGCGTTCCGCCGACGCTACCGCTGGAAGAAGAACAAACGACACCACCAGTATCCCGAAGATCATGACCACCAAAAAGGCGACCACGAAACTTGGCAGAACAAAAAGAATAGTCAGGAGCCATTCGCCCAGAAATGGGATGCGTGTCAACAGTCCGAATAGGAAAAAGAGCAGGACAACAAAAGCCAGGAAAAGCACAATTGAGAATTCCGAGAGGAAAATCTGTCCAGCCCGTCGGTACGCAAATTTGATCGCCTGCTCCAGCGAGAAGAAACGGTTGCCACGAACCTCTTCGATCTCCATCGCCGAAACAGCGAAAAGACCAAGCATCACCAGAAGCAAGGCCGCCGCCACACCAACGGCAAATACAGCCAACGCCGGCGCAGTTGTGAACGCTGTCAGCGAAAAATAGAAAAAGCCATGGACCGAAAAAATGTAGGCAAGCGATTCGCCCTGCACCGCCAATGCGATATAGACAAACAGATTGTAAACCGCCAGCGCCTGCAGCAGGAAGATCGTCATTGCCGTAATCTTCTTGGCCGAAAGGGCGTTGTACGGCGCCCAGAGGACATCGATAAAATTGAAGCGAGTAGGTTGTAACATAACCCCAATCTCAGGGACTCACCCCTTCTATGTCAAGTGTTAATCCTACACCTCACCACAGGTATATGTTTCCTTGACATTATGGCCATAATTGGGCATTATTCAGTAGCATTTATCCAATAATCTTGGGAGTCATCAATATGCGAAAACTCACATGTATCCTGATAATCACCCTGGCAATACTAACCACCCCGGCGCTGGCTCAGGAGCACGGATTCTTTTTCGGCACCGATCTCGCGGGACGGTCTGTCAACGGAAGTGGTGAATACTCTACTACTATCTATCCTATCACTTATGAAACGCCGGTGGAAGGCCCAACCCCCTTTACTTTCGGCGGGGAATTCAATATCACCGATCAGACCGGGTACTACCTTGACAGCAAGAATTTCTTTGGGATAAGTCCTGTTCTGGGGTACCGGTTCGGGTCGGCTTTCTCTGCCACCGTATCGTTTGATTATCTTATGACCCAGGAAGGCAGCCGACCGTACTGGGCTACGCGCGGTAGGGTAGGCGGTGCCCCCCTTTCGGGGCCGACCGAGTTCTCGTCATACTCGCAACGAACTCTACAGGTAACCGGCCAATTCTACCCCGGATTCTGGCAGCTGTTTATGATCGGCGGTATCGAATACAATTTCCTGCAACTCAAACTTGATTCTTACACGGTGTACGGAGGTTATCTCGAACCGCCGCAGTACGAACCGCAGCAGTACAAATCAAGCGAGACGGTTTTCGGCTGGGTTGTCGGGTTAGGGATAGAGCGACCGCTCAAACCGCAGGTCACTATTGTCGGCACAACGACCTTCTCGTTTTCCAAGTACGAAGGTGATGGCCTCTACTATGGTGAAAACAAGGACACTTTTGAACTCGATGTCGGCGGACTTAGCGCCCATCTGGGCGTACGCTACTATGTCAGGTAGCGCTGTGACCGTTCAAAGATGAAACTCTAAGACATCGCCATCGCTAAGCGCAAAATCGCGCTGGACACGTTGACCGTCGAATTTCCCCTGTCCCCAGATTTTTGCAAACTTGAATTTCTGCGCAAAGTCTTTGTGTAGATCGTACGCCGCATCCTCAACAGTTCCCCCAATCGGCAGAATGATCGGGTTGATAAAGTCAGCATCTTTGCCCACCGGCTTGGTATAGACGCGAATGATCGAGAGGATATTGTAAACCGCCAACCGAAAGGCGTGCAACGATTCATCGTCAATGATCGATGTCTGCACGATCTCATATTCCGGGAACATACCTGCCAGTTTCTTTTGCATCTCGCCTGATTCATCGTCGTATTCTTTGTGCCCACAGATAAGAGTCCGCTGGTGAAACAGTAGGGGATCATCGGGCGCGTCGGTATTGGATGGCTTGAGCAGGATTCGTTTTTCTTCAAGCTTGTCCAGCACAAACTTGATATCGGCCTCCATCGTGGGCGCGGAGAGATCGCACACCAACACGACCGCATCAGCATTACGCACCAATCCGGACAGATAATTCTCATACGATTCCGGCGATATCGGTGGGGTGTCGATCAACTGGACCTGGATCGTCTCGAAATCCATCATCCCCGCCAGCGGCTTGCGAGTGGTATACGGATAGTCGCCGATCAATGGTCGGGCGTGGGTGAGGGCGTCGAGCAGCGATGATTTCCCCGAGTTGGGCGGACCGATCAACACCAGTTGCCCGGCTCCTTCCTTCTCGACATAATCCTCAGCGGCGACACTACGCGCTCCGTGCTTCTTGCCTTCGCCACCCTCGGTAAGTTTTTTGAGTTTGGAAATTTTGGCCTTCATCTCGGCCTGGAGTTTGTCGGTGCCCTTATGCTTCGGCATCAGGGCCAACAGTTCCTGGGCAAGACGGAGTTTTTCGCGCGGGTCACGCTCGGCTTTGAACTCGCGTTCCAACTCGTAATAGTGTGGTGGCAGGTTGGCCGGCATACTCTATTTATAATACGCCAGCGACGCTTTGACAAGCGGATCGTTTGGCAGCAGTGATCCGTTCCATGAGCACAAAAATGACGGCGTTTTGCAGTTGCCAATTCTCCTGAATTACGATTTTCTGGTTGCAGCACCGCTTTCCGCAGATCGTAAGAGAAACCACCCTCGAATGAACGAGAGTGGCTTCTGCAGAGGGAGATTTGTTATCGTACTGCTACGGGCAGGCCGGTGGTGCTGGTCCTAAAGGTACTCCGAACAAGTACTCCACAAGATATGTTACATCGGATATGTTGGTTTGCT
>DAOUUR010000356.1 GCA_030668045.1 bacterium | reverse complement strand
GTCACCGTTACGATATTGCCATCAATATCAGAGACATCAAAGGGAACACATACATAATCGGGAGCGCAAAGATATACACTCGTGTCGGCTAATCCACTCACAACCGGAGCACTGTTGATGCTAACCGTAACACCAACCGTGTCCGTGGCTTCATGACTACAGGAGTCGGTGACAGTGACGATTATCTCGTAGTTACCCGATTCCTGCGGCGTGAAACATATCTGGCTGCTGTCGCTATTGAATTCTCCAAGACTTGTAACCAGCGTCACGTACTCAGCGATAGTGACGACATCAACACAGATTGACTCCGTCTCACAGAACGCCGCACTAAAGTCATCGCCAAGCTGAACAAACGGTTCGGCACTGAAGCTGACATTAACTGTTATCTCATCGGTCGCAGTCTCGCCACAGAGGTCAACAACAGTTATCGAAATAACGTGACTACCCACCGTCTCGAATGGAACACAAAGGAGACCGTCGTTCGGATTGTATATTCCAACATTCGGGATTATCTGGTCGATGTTGTCGTCGATAATGGAGACATCAATACAGATATCGCCGGGACCGCACATCAGCTTGTCGAAATCTTCCCCAAGATCAACCACTGGCACATCGTTCATATCAACTGTTACCAGCGTGCTGGCCATATGGGATGCACCACACGAGTCGGTAACGGTAAGGGATATCAGATAGATGCCCGAAGTGTCAGCCTCAAAACAGATGCGGTCGGAGAGGTCATCGAATGTGCCATAGTTGGCTGTTATCGAAGCAATATTATAGTCGGGATCATCAGCCGTCGCTGAGATACAAATTGTCTCGGGTCCGCAGGGGGCAACACTGAAATCGAGCGCGGTCGAGGCAACTGGTGGCCGGTTGCCGGCAATCACTACCGGTACCGTGCAAGTATCGGTGTTGCCACAGGTATCGGCGGCTTCGATCACGATATCGAATTCATCGTACTCGGCCGCAACAAAGCAGACGGTACCGTCGTCGATCGTAGCGTTATCGGACAAGATCAAGAAGGTGATCGGATCGAAGTCCGCATCATTGGCATCGACATCAAAACAGAACGTATTGACCGAACAAGTGAAACCTTCAAAAAGGTCCGGGCAGACAATCTGCGGAGGTTGGTTTATTACAACCGTAACCTCGATCGCGTCAAGCACGCAAGCAGGACAGAGAACGCCTTCGGCGGCAGACATTGGCCCCGTCGGACAAATATCTCTTAGACAGTAAACAAACCGGTATGTTTTGGTCCCAAGATGGTCGGGCGTAAAACAGGTGTAACCGGAAGTGTCGGAAACCGTTGTGAAGACACCGGGACCTTCTATCTGCTCAATCGTCACCAGGGTGCCTTCGGCATCGAAAGCGATCACGTCGAAACAAACTTCCTGGGGAACACACAGGTATATTGTCGTGTCGCGCAGGGGCAGTTCCGGCGGCAGATTAATATAAACAGAATCCTGAATCGTTGCCGTTGCCTCGCCGCACAGGTTGGATACTTTCACTGAGAATGTATAGAGACCAGCGGTGTCAGGGCTATAGGTGAGAATACCGAAAGCTGGATCAATTGTCCCCGGTCCGCTAAGCAGCTCGAATGTTAGCGAGCCTCCACCTGGATTGTCGGCATCCACAACAATAACACGCTCCGTCTCCCAGGAGCAGAGTTCGCCGACAAAGTACTGATCTTCGATTGTCGGTGGGGGGGAGAGGATAACGGTGTAGGTCACCGAGTCGGTAACGATATGGTTCTGCGTATCTTGCAGTTTCCAGACAAACTTGTATTCTCCTGAAACGTCCGGCGTAAAACAAACCGACGTATCGAAGAGATACCCGAAGGTAGTTGTCGTAAAATCAATCGGCCCCGACACAAGTGTCAGCGTCAACTGGTCATAGGAATCGGGATCGACACCACCAACGTCAAAGCAAAATTCTTCGGCAGCACAAAGTTCTACCGTCGAATTAGCTGGTAGAATTAGCTCCGGCGACCAGTTGGGATCAGTTTCGGGATCCGCCAGGGAAGTCGAAACAAATGTCAATAACGAACAAACAAGTATTGCGAGGACAAAAAGATACGACCCTTCTCTTCTCATCTTTCCTCCAGATGTCTCAGCCATCAATCACATGTCTGCACCCATTCAATGTGCGCATGCAGTTTTTTGATTTCGATGGGGCAGTATTTACCCCAAAACCGTGGAACCATGTTGCAAGCTACCAGAAATGGGTGTACAGGTAGTAAGCTTTGTAGTATCTGTGAGCTCTCTAACAGCCACGGTAATATACCCTTAAGTTCGAATATGTCAAGGCATTATGATCCATATGCTGAGGCAACCTGCAAGATTGAGGCCAACGGATTCAAAAGTTAAACTAAGGAACGACAACAGGTTGATTGCGCAACTATCTGCAAAAGGCTTCCCTGTTGTGAATTGGTGGTCACAAAATGTGCGCTGCGAATACCGAAAGTCCCCACGATAGCGCCTACAGTGCCCGATACTGACCAATGATCCTCAATCTCTTTGGGATCGCAAAACTGGCGCAGAAACTGCCATCCTGACGCCACCAGCCTCTTCCCGCCAGACCGGTATCTACAAAAAAACAGCGAGCCACACGACTCGCTGTCATAAAATTGATGCTTTTCAGAACCGACTCAGTGCCTATTTGTCGCCCCCAAGAATAATCGGCAAACCACCGGCATCGTTGCCGATGATAACCACTTTAGTGTTGGGTGACTCCGCGATCTTAAGTGTCGCCTCGATCCCTTTCCACTTGAGAAGCGATGTCGTAATTCCGGCCGAGACGATCTTCTGGAAATCGGCAATACCTTTTGCCTCGATCCGTTTGCGATCGGCCTCAAGCTTTTCCTTCTCAATGGTAAACTGCATTTTCTGTGCTTCCTGATCGGCGGTCAGCTTAAAATCGATGGCCTCTGATATTTTCGGTGGGATCTGAACATCACGCACAATGACATTCTCGATCGCGATATACTTATCAGCCATCTCTTCACGCAGGCCTTCAATAATCTCCTGCCCCATCTGTTCACGTTTCGTGGAGTAAATTTCTTCAGGACTATACTGTCCTGCGATCCCTCGAGCGATTCCTCGCACGGTTGGCGCAATCGATACGTAATAATAGTCAGGACCGATCATTACCTGAAGGGAGTCGATCAAATTAACCATGGGACGATAAAGAATTGATACCTCCAGCCGAATAGTGGCACCATCGGAGGACAATACGGCCAGTTGCTCCTTATTCTCCTGCAACTGTACTTTGTAAACGAACATGCTGTTCCAGGGCAGGTGCCAGACGAACCCTTCCT
>DAOUUR010000257.1 GCA_030668045.1 bacterium | reverse complement strand
GCTCAACAAGAGAATCTCCGACTGTTACATCCCTCAGGAAACCTACCAGAATGATATGCTGGAAGCATTCAATTTCATGTGTGGGCGTTTCGGTCCACCGCAAGGAGCATTTCAAGTTTTTGTGAGCCCACATGGCAGCAAGACTATGCCCGGGCTGATGGAAGCTCCCCAGATTGTATGCGTCAATGCGGGACAGATGGAGGCTTATGGTGGCTTTAAAACCGTAGCGGGATTGGCGGCAGCCAAACAATGGTTCGGCGCTCTTCTCCAACCGGCCACTGATCGAGAATTCTGGCTGGCCGAGGCTCTTCCGCAGTATGTGAGCCTGCTTTATCTGGAAAAAACGCTCGGCAGTACGTTCTATGCAAACCTGGCCACTCGCAAGGATTCGGTCATGTTGCAGGATCGCATATACAAACAGATGCCGCTGGCAGCAGGTCTCCGTTGCCACGAAACGATTCGTTCCAACAAGGGCCTCTGGATACTGCACATGCTTCGAAATATGATGCGTGATCTCAACAGCAATTCCGATCGCACATTCCTGAAATTCCTTCGCTCGGTCATGGCACAGTATAGCGCTAAACCATTCACCAACGCCGACATCATACAACTTACCTCAAAGCATTACGGCGAATCTCTGGACGCGTTTTTCCATTACTGGCTCTATGGTGGACGGTATCCGGAATTTGATACCCGGTACGCTATCAAACAGGAGGACGACGGTTACTACGCCGAGGTAACAGTAACAGCTAAGAAGGTTGGCAATGATTTTGTAATGCCGGTAGTGATGGGAATTGTCGATCAGGACGGTAACGCCACTTTCCAACGCCAGATGATCAACGGCACGAACACTTCGTTTAAGATGGGACCGTTTACCGGGGAACCATCGAAAATCGTCTTCAACGAATTCAATAGTATCCTTTCGGATGATTACGTCAAGAAGGATTAGGCGGTGAATTGCTCGCCGAAGTGATTTGCGGTGAGTTTGTTATAGAAGTGAATTAAGCAGCTGTTCGATATCAGTCATCAGGAACGGTTTGGAAAGGAAACCATCCGGGTGGAGTCCGCTCGGGCTGGTCTCATCCTTCATCGCATAGCCTGATATAATGACAACCGGCACTTTGGGGTACTTCACCTTGACATGGTCGAGGAGTTCCAGCCCCGTCATATTGGGCATACGCATATCCGAAATAACTATCGAGAATTTTGTCTTCTCGAGTTTTTCCAGCGCTTCGTCGCCATCAGCAGCCCGTTCGGAGGTGAAGTCAAATATCTCCATCATCTCCGAAAGCAGCGAAGCCATATTCGGATTGTCATCCACTATTAGCACAGATTTCGGCATGTTTACTGTATCGGCAATGATTTTGAAGAAGTTTAGCGGTTTATCGACTGGAGCGGTGCTTCTCGGAGAAAGCAATCAACTCTGCCTGCAGGGGAGCCAGCCCAATTTTCTTTCGGGCTGATATTGAGAGAGCTATGGTTCCATCATTGTGCTGTGGGCGGAAATCCGGGGAAATATCTATCTTGTTATACACCAGAAAATACGGCACCCGGTCGGCACCTATCTCGGCTAAGACCTGCTGCGTCTGGGCAATTCTCTCTTCGAATTCAGGGTCGGAGCAATCGACCACGTGCAACAGAAGGTCGGCCAAGCTGACCTCTTCCAGTGTAGATTTGAACGAAGCAACCAATTGGTGGGGCAGCTTTTTGATAAACCCAACCGTATCGGAAAAAACGATCCGGCACGGGTAGCCGCTGGACATCACCCGCGTGGTCGAATCGAGAGTCGTAAATAGCATGTCGGCGGTACGGACATCCGATTTGGTGAGAATATTAAACAGCGTCGACTTGCCAGCATTGGTGTAACCAACAAACGCTACCTTGAAGAGGGGCTGACGTTGCTTGCGCTGAGTGCCGCGTTGAATATCGAGACGTTTGAGACGGTCTTTCAACTGGCTGATCTTGCGACGCACCTGGCGACGGTCAATCTCAAGCTGCGTCTCCCCAGGACCTTTGGCCCCGATTCCACCATACTGCCGAGAAAAATGCACCCACGCACCGGTTAGTCGAGGAAGAGTATATTCAAGCTGGGCCAGTTCAACCTGAAGTCGGGCAGCACGAGTGCGGGCGCGATTAGCAAAGATGTCGAGGATCAAAATCGGCCGGTCAATTACTTTGGTATCAAGCGCTTTTTCCAGATTGCGCTGCTGGGCCGGGCTGAGCGTATCGTCAAACATCACACAATTTCCGCCGACATCCGAGAGCATCTCTTTCAGTTCGGCAACTAACCCTTTCCCGATATAGAACGCCGGATCGGGCCGCGACCGCACCTGAATCCGACGGCCAGCCTCCTGTGCCCCGGCGGAAAAAGCGAGCTGCGATAACTCATCCAGCGATGCCGCTACCTCCTCTTTGAGTCGAGAAGTACGGGCCAGACCAACCAGGATGGCCTTCTCGTTGTCGGTTTTTTTCAAGTCAATGATCACATTAGTAATATAAGGTGGCACACCACTCAACCAAATGGAAAAGTGCTCACCGGCTACTAAACACAGCAAGGGAGCAAAGAGATGTTACCGGTTGGTCGATATATCGAATATGGCTGTTGTTGAAAAAATCGTCCGCACCGAAGGTCACCTGATTGATTCGGGACTGATGCGCCAGATATTCGATACGATTATCGGTGATCGTGGCCAGTTTGAGATTATTGATTTCCAGATCGGACGCAACAACGATGAATTTTCGAAGGCACGGATTCGGGTCACGACCGATGATGCCGTCGCGATGAACACAATCCTGCTAAAACTATCAAGCCTCGGTTGTCTGATCGATCAGGAAGAAGAAGCGGTCCTCGGGGAAGCTCCTGCCGATGGAGTCGCGCCGCCTGATTTCTATTCAACGACCAACCACGAGACACAGGTACGGGTAAACAGTCAGTGGATACCGGTGAATGGTTTGCGAATGGATGGCGTCATTGTCGTTGACAATCCTGACAATGGTGCTTGCTCGGCGGTTGTCCGCAAGTTCCGTGACATCAAGAAGGGTGACAATATTGCGCTGGGTCTTTCCGGTATCAAGGTCAAGCCGGAGTATGTTGAGCGCGACCGCGCCGACTTCGGGTTTATGTCCGGCGATGTTTCCACCGAACGAAAAGTGCGGCTGGCCGTTGACCGGGTCGCCGATCTGATACGGGGCCGAGACAAGAGGGTAGTCACGGTGGCCGGACCGGTAGTCGTTCATACCGGCGGCGCCGTTGACCTGGCCCGCCTCATTGAAAAAGGATACATCCACGGACTCTTGGCCGGTAACGCCCTGGCCGTTCACGATATCGAATCAAACCTCTATGGCACATCACTCGGCATCGACCTGAAAACCGGCCGACAAGTCGAACGAGGACACCGTAATCATCTGCGGGCGATCAACGAAGTCCGTCGTGCGGGGGGCATTGTCCCTCTCATAGAAGAGGGGACGCTTAAGGCCGGGGCGATGTATGCGACCGTGCGCGCAGGCATTCCATTCTCGCTGGCTGGATCGTTGCGCGACGACGGCCCCCTTCCCGAGACCATCACCGACATGAACGCCGCGCAGGACGATCATTTCAAGATTTTGCAGGGTGCGGACATCGTGATGATGTTATCATCGATGCTTCACTCAATCGCCGTCGGCAACATGTTGCCGGGAAGTGTGCTGACGATTTGCGTCGATATCAATCCTTCGGTCGTTACCAAACTTAAGGACCGAGGTTCTCTTCAGACAATCGGCATCGTCACCGATGTCGGTCTGTTTTTGCAACTGCTCGCCACCAAGTTGATGGGTTGAGCGCGACCCGCCGCGGCGGGCCGGTTTTTTTTGACGGTCCGTATCGGCCCCAAATTCCCCGGTACTGTTTCCCACACATCGGCTTATGAGGAAATGGGTTCGTTTGGTGAAATTACACTTTCATAGTAGTGGGTTGGTAGTCTTTTTGATTCATCTTTAAGTCTCCGATGGATTTGTCCTTTGCCATTGGGGTTGATAGTACGATCAACAGCGATGTGGCGGTGATATCGAGTAGGGGCGGCAAGCTCTCAGGCAAGTAGGGCAGAACCCGATGGATAAACTGTACAATGATGCAAAACACTACAGAGCGGTTCTGCCATTCGGTCATTTCGCATATTGGCAGAACCAGTCCGGGTATTATCGTCTCAAGATGAAATGCTCAGCACGGGGTTCTGCCCTACGAGACTGAGCTGAGTGGGGGGTCGGGCATTATTCTGTGAGAGTTCATGTCCGCTCGTTATTGGTCACAAGAGGTTTGGGGTTCGTTCTCAAGAGCGATAACTTTGCCACTACAATAAACAGTGACAATATCCCAATAAAATAGAACGGTCCCCCGACAGCTCGCCCGATATAGAAACAAATCACGAATGCAGACAGGAGTATGCTGTATGTACCAAGCAACAGATCGGTATCGTATAAGAGCCGCAATAAGATCAAAGTGAAGGCCGGT
>DAOUUR010000107.1 GCA_030668045.1 bacterium | reverse complement strand
TCGACCACGGCATCTCGTTGCAGCCGGTATCCACGACCACAAGATAACACCACAGCCGCAGCCAGGAGGATTGAGAGCCATCTTTGCATCGAGCGGGTCATTAGAAATTCCACCCAAAGAAGAAATCGAAATCGGTATCACGGCTTATTGTCCTGAAGTTGGTCGTGCGGGTCCAGTCGAAACGCAGAGTGACAATGTAGCCTAACGCTACCCTGAAGCCGCCTCCAAACGAACCGACAAACTGGTCAAACTCATCCTCCCATGCCGAGCCGACATCGAAGAACAACGCTCCCCTGATGCCACGCAAACCGAAATCGCCGAAAGGAAACCCGAGCAGCAAATTGTCAACCAGTGGAAACCGCAGCTCGTTGGAGGCAAACAGAACATTGCGCGTGTAGAACGCCCGTCGGTCGTACCCGCGGAACGACCAGCTACCTCCGAAATAGATGCGGTTTGGTTCCATACCGCTGGATGTGTATCCAAACAGTCGATTGGCAAACGCTGAGTTCTGGCCCAACCGGAAGTAGTGACGAATGTCGACCATTGCCAGACGGCTGAAACTACGCATTCGATCTACCGAGTTGGTCAGACCAATTGTAAGGTTGTAGCGACGACCTTCAATCGGCCCGGTTGGTTCCCAGAGAGAGTTGTCATACACCCAGCTTAAGTAATTGGAAACCAGAAAAGCCTCACGGTCACTCTGACCGTAGAGACGCTCCCTCTTGGAGTAGCGGGCCAACGTTGTAAAATCAAACCGCGAGAACTTTGAGACCGGATAACTCAGCAGCGTAATTGCGCCGGCCTCACGCTCGAAATAGAACTGATCAAAGTCATTGAAGTACTCATCATACAGATGAAAGGCACCAACGCCCCAGTTCATGCGACGCTCTCGATTGATGTACGTCAATCCGAAATTGAACGACTCCAGAAGATTATCCTTGGTGTCGGAAGTATTGGTTACCAGCAGGTAGAACATCCGGTTGCCGAGAACATCAGTCATCGCCGCCTGAAAGCCACCAATCGAACCATAGACCGGATCGTATCCAATCGACGACTGAGCAATATCAAACGAGTAGTCGGTGTCGTACTTCATTGCAGTCTGTCGGGCCGCCCCGCCTATCTGATCGGGACGCCAGGGGACCATTGCTGGACGCATACCCAATGCAACCGCCTTCGGCTCAACCGGAAGCTCCATCTCGTAAATATGGTACCGCATGCCCTCATAGCCGGTGTAGGTAAGATGACAACCGTCGGGCGATAATCGGGGATCAAACGCTCCGGTAACATAGGTGGACTGGCGCGTCAGCTGACCATCGTTCCCAAGCAGGAACAGATTAAAGCCCTCTTCCCGGCTTGACGAAAAATAGATGCCGTGTTCGGTTACTTCAGGCGATGCGTCGCGATAAGGCCCGTAAGTTAGCTGCCGTAAATTGTGCGATGCGAGGTCGAGGCTATAGAGATTGGTTGCTCCCTGCCGACCATCGGGGCAACGATCCGAAGAAAAAACTACCGCCTTGCCATCAAGTGAGAAACACGGGCTAATGTCGTAATAGATATCGTCGATGAGTGACTCGTAGTGACCGTCGTCCAGGTTTAGCAGGTAGAGATCGGAAAAACCGTCGCGACCCACACCAGAGAAAACGACACGTCCCCCATCGGGTGAAAAGCGCGGTGAGGTTATCGAAATGAGACCGTCAAAGTTGAAACGTCGGGTAACATGCCCCGAGTTGAGATCATATACATAGAGGACGTCGTTTTCCTTTGATTTGGACGAAAAGATAACCTGGCCGCTGTCGTTGGCGTCAAGTCCTGAGCGACCCAGATGGAGTGACTCAAAATCAGCCGAACGTTCACCCTTCAGCAGCGTCTTCAGATCGGTTTTCTCCATCTTGCCCTGCAACGGTCGTGCATAGATACCGGTGTAGCCTCGCCGGTTGGCTTTATAGACCAACCAGTCGCGCACGCCCTTGCCATCATCCCAACGAAACGGAACACCATTGAGAGCATAACCGTCTTTGGAAAGGCGACGCGATTCCATCCGCGGCAAACCGAGGTCGATCAATTCGGGGTAGTACTTCCGCTTGAGCGAATACTCCCACTTCCGGGATAATTCCGCAAGGTCATCACCGAGAGTGATCTTGACAACCTTATCAAATGTACGGCCCTTGTGGTAGTTTTCAAGAATCTGCACCAGCTTGTCGGTGCCATAAGTTGAGTCGATAAAGTGACAAATCGATTCACCCGCTTTATACATGCAATAAGTGCCGCGAATCCGCCATAGCTCGGGTATTGAAGGAAGACGATTGGTTATCACCATATCCTTGACGACCATGTCCGACTGCACATCCCAATCCTTCGACAAGAACTCGGCCAGACCCTCGGTGAACCAGAGAGGTGGACGGCTCACCCTCACCCGACGACGACGCGTCAGATGATCTTCCAACTTGGAAAGTTGAAAAACATGCACCAGCTCGTGACGCAAGACATGCTCCAGAGCGGCGTACGAACCGTTGAACGGCACCACCACTCGCCCCTTCATAAATTCAGTAAAACCAGCCACCGACTCTGGCAATAACCCGGGGATAACATTGGTCTGCGAGAAATAGCTGGGGGACGAATACATTATGAGGGGAATCTTGCGAGTAACTTCATGGTTGAATTTGGCCGCCAGAATTCGATACGAATCTTCAGCCGACCTGGCCGCCGTCCGCGCTACTTCCGTTTCTTCCTCATAGAAGTATATCCGGAAGTGCTCGGTGGTCATCATCTGCCAGTCAAACTGCGTGTACTGGACCTTATTCTTACCAAAGTAGAACTGAGCGTAAGACTCCGAAACGCACAGCAGCATGAGAACTGCAAGCGAGAACAGTAGTAAACGAAAAGGCCGATCAAATGGCCGGGCGTTCTTCGTAGCTGACAGGTCCAATCTATTCATTCTCCAGATCATTCGATACAGAAGAGACGGCTGAGTCGTTCATCTATCCAGTGGCAACCCGGCCATATCTTTTTCCGCTATAACTGTCGTGAAATATCGAAAAGGCGAATGTGAATTTCAACTAAAGAATAATGCCGCTATCGGCCCCGCATTTGGCACAGACGCCACCGTCAAGCCCCACAATGTCAGTCCGGTAACCGCTCCTGCGGACCAGAAGCGCCCCACATCCGGGACAGGTCGTATTGGAGTATCCATCAAGACCAATATTCCCCAAAAATACGTGCTTGAGGCTTGACCGTCCAATCTCATACGCCCGGATCATCGTCTCAACTGGCGTCGGTGCGACATCCATCTGGTAGCTTGGATGATAGGCCGAGAAATGAAGCGGGATGTTATCCGAAAGTGAGGCCACAAAGTCAACCAGCTGGTGGAGGTCATCGTCGGAATCGTTGTGAGTCGGAATGATCAGGTTGGTAATCTCAAGGTGAGCGTCCGACTCTGCGGCAAGACGAAGCGCATCCAAAACCGGCTCGATTTTCCCTTTACAGACCCGCGAGTAGAAACTCTGCTGCATGCCTTTCAGATCGATATTAAAGGCATCAACCACCTTAAGCAATGATTTGAGCGGCTCAGGATTGATGTAGCCGTTGGAAACCAGCACGACCTTGAGTCCGGCTTGACGTAACAGCAGTGCGGTATCCATAATGTATTCGTACCAGATGACCGGCTCAGTATAGGTAAAAGCCACCCCGACCAGATCGCGCTGCCTCGTCCGTTCGACAAGTTCTTCCGGTGGCACATAGATGGTCTTTACTTTTTCCTGCGAGATATTCCAGTTCTGGCAATGCCGACATTTCAAATTGCAACAGTTGGGACCGGTAGAAAGAATGTATGATGTCGGATAGAAATGATACAGGGGTTTTTTCTCAATCGGGTCGATGGCAATAGTAACCACCTCCCCGTAGTTATCCGTGACAAGTTTGCCCCCCTCGTTCTTACGACTCCCGCAGATACCCTCCTGCCCATCTGCGATCTGACAGTTGGCAGGACACAGTCGACAGACGACCTGGTTATCATCAAGACGTTCAAAATGAGAAGCGGTTTTTATCATTGTAGTCCGGTAAATTCAACCTTCTTCACAACAGCTAACAAATTTTCGTAGGCCATCTCTTTCTTTGAACCGCTCAGCATCCTGAATTGTTCCGCCCCATAACCGGTTTTAACAAGAAACGACCGGGCCCCGATCACCCGACCAAGATTGAGATCGGCAAGCTTGTCGCCAACAACAACCGAGCGGCGTAGATCAATACCCAACTGACGAGCCGCTTCCTCGGCCATACCAGCCGCTGGCTTGCGGCAATCGCAGGCAATCGCGTAGTGGCGACGGACGCCGTCCCGATGATGAGGACAGTAGTAGAGGCCGTCAACTTCGACACCCTCACCGGCCAGCATCTCAAGTAGACGAGCGTTCACTTGCTCGACCTGGGCGATATCAAGTTTACCCCGCGCCACACCCGATTGGTTGGATAGAATCACGATCTTGTACCCCATCTCTCCGATAAGCCGCAACGCCTCAATCGCACCCTCTTCAAACTCCACACCATCGGGATCAGCAAGAAAATGTTTCTCCTTTATGATCGTCCCGTCGCGGTCAACAAAGAAAGCCCGACTGTCTCCCGTACTTTCGGCAGCGGCCTGCACAGCTTCGGCCACTGTCGAGGGTGCTATCTGTGTGAAGCAATACCGTTGGTCCCGGTGGCAACTCCTCTTCCCGTGTCGCGAGCACGGGCGACACCGTTCATCCACCTGAACGATCCGATCATTCATGCCGCGCGGAGAGAATCCAAGCGTTGGGTGAGTGGGACCAAACAACGCAACAACCGGCGTACCGACCGCAGACCCGAGATGGGCAATACCAGAATCATTGGCCACAAGAGCATCGGCTCTCGCGATGATCGCCCCGAGATATGGAATCGGACAATTGATTAACTTGATCTGATCGGCAACAGTAGGCTCGCCGCCAATGATCGCCGCATCGGCTGTAGTTAAAGCCCAGACGATTTTCCGATTAGAATCCTCACTGAGTACCTGAGCCGTTTCGACAAAACGTTCCAACGGCCATTGCTTGACCGGATGCGCCGCTCCCGGTGCGATAACAATGTACGGCTCCTCGCCGGGATCAAATTCTTTCGGGACACGACAGTCTTCGTCGGTAAGCATCATCACCGGCCGCTTCGCCACTGCGCGTGCTCCAAGCTGCGTCACGCAACCGTTGTAAAGATCAATGGTGTGAGGCGATTCGGACACCGCACCCCTGCGTCCTATAGAAAGAAACCGCTCCAATCTTCTCTTTTCGTACACAACCCGGTGGGTCGCAGAGATCGTCTTGCGAACAAACCATGATCGCAGACTGCCGTGAAGATCGACTATTGCGTCGAAGCGACTATTCTCAAGTTCAAACAACACACGTAGCAATTGCCGCCCGGTAGCATTGTTAGCAATCGTAACGACTCGATCAACTCCTGGGAATCTTTGCGCAACTTCAGCGAATCGTTCCTTTGTGAGAAACGTGATGTTGCTTTCGGGAAATGCAATCTTGAGATTGAGAACGGTGGCCGATGTCAGGATTACGTCCCCGAGTGAGCTGAATCTGATTACGAGTATCTTCTTCATTCAGGAGAAAAGATACAGACCAACCAATCCGGCAGCAAAGCAATAATAGGCAAAATACTGAAATCTCCCGCGGCGAACTATCTTAAGAAGAAGGTGCACGGCGGCCAGCGAAAAGATAAACGACAACACCATCCCGGCCAAATACGGTCCCATCAACTCGGACCCAATCTCGGCGAGATTTCCCGCCTTTAGAACAACCGCTCCGCCAATCGCAGGAACAGCCAGCAAGAATGAAAACTCTGCGGCCTCGGTTGGTTTGATGCCACAGAGCATCCCGGCGGCAATAGTCGAGCCTGACCTTGAGATGCCGGGGAAAATCGCTAACGCCTGCCCCAGCCCCATCACAATTGATCCAACCAGGGTAACCTCGCCCTCGCGGGGACGAACAAAACGAGTCGACAGCAATATCAAACCGGTCGCCAGCAGCATATATGAAGTCATGGTCGGATTGGAGAAAGCTTGTTCAAAGAAATCATCCAGCAGCACGCCAACCACACCGGCAGGAATTGTGCCAATAACCAGGAATGCGATCACCTTCCGCTGGGGCACCATCGTCCGGTCAAAGACGGCGCGGACCAGTTCAACGATTCGCTCCCGAAAATAGATCAGTACCGCCGCAAGAGAACCAAGATGGACCAGCAGTTCAAATGAAACGCCAGCGACCTTGACACCAAGCAGGCTCTGCACTAACACCAAGTGACCGGATGAGGATATGGGGAAGAACTCAGTTAGTCCCTGAAGTATCCCTAATATGGCAGCATCGACATAAGACATAAGGCAAGACCCCTCATGTTGAAACGAGGGGCCGGATTTTTAGCGCATTCAATCGCACCCTACATTATGTTGAATTCAGCACCGAGGAAAAGACCATCGTTGCCATCCATCTGGAATTCGCCATACAGTGCAAACGTCGAAGAAATCTCCCAACCGACACCGGCGTTCAAACCGAACCGAAGGTCCGATTCCGAATCCAGACCACTATACGACAACCTTTCCATGCGCAGATTGACTCGCCCGTACGGACTCAACGTGGTGCCATTGGTCATAACAAACGGATACGAGCCAAGAACCTGTCCACCCAGCTGAAGGATCGAGGCATCGCCAACTCCGACATATTCAAACAAGCCACCGATAGCCAGATCAATTGAGTTGGCCGCAGTCGATTTAACATCCCAGACCTGTACGTTGAAGTCGAGACCAAATGTCCACTCAATATCATCGTTGCCTTTACCGTCAATAAATCCCAGCTTGACACGCCCGTCGGTCGATTCTGAGAGTCCGTAGTTAAACATCCCGGCCACCGAAGTAGCGTTAGCGATTCCGACACCACCTGTGAAGCTCCCTCTCCCCATGCCTTGACTTCGGGCGGTGGTCAGGCAACCAAAGGCCGAACCTGCGCCATCGGCAGCGACGCTACCAGCCACAATCAATGTTGCCAGCGCAGCAAGAATCACAGTTTTTTTCATAAGGTCATTCCCTTTCAAGATTTCTCCATTGTCTTCTGCGAACCTATTTCTCCTTCTACGCCCGGTCAACAAAAAGGTTGTATTGAAACAGTACCCCCGCCGCGCGGTATCGCCTTACGCCAATACTTGTTGACACTAAAACGACTCCGGCGTAATTTTTGGCTATCTTAATAGAATTGTCAGGTGAGTAGTTTTGTACCCGCGTATCGAGAAGAAATCGTCGGGACATCATAGTCATTTCTGGTAGGAGACAACTTATGGCGCGGATAAGAGAACGCTGGGGTTCCAAGCTGGGGATCATCCTGGCCGTGGCAGGCTCGGCGGTCGGACTTGGGAATTTCCTGAGGTTCCCCTCAC
>DAOUUR010000450.1 GCA_030668045.1 bacterium | reverse complement strand
TGGGCGGGATGATCTCCCTGCTTTTTTGCATCGTCGCATCGCCGGTCAATGCTGAGACTGAGGATATGGTCACTTTCGCAAATTTCAGTTTCGTATACCACGTGGCCAGTTCGATTGACCATGTCTATTTCGCCACCTCCCGTGGAATAACTCGATTCAATAAAAACGAAAACAGGTGGGAACAACCTCTGACAGGTTCGACGGGAATCGACCACAAGGACATCAAGCGTGTCTGGGTTGATACCTTCGACGAGAAGTTGTTTGTCGAAACCGGGCTGGGCTATTTTGAATACGACCTACTTTTTGGCAAATGGTTTGGCCGAAACGAACTACCGGCAATCTCCAACGACGCGCGACATGTCGGACCGCCACCGGTGATGTATCCGCCGATATCGTTTAACTACTCCGCTGAGGGACGTCTCTTTGATGCCGCTGGTCGCTATTTTGACTACACCGATGTTCTTGATGACAACAGCGGCACGCTCTGGATTGGCACATGGGGTAACGGCGCTCTTCGGGCAGGTGAGGGTTCGGGAATCATTGATCTTATGCCGTTCGGTCTGCTTCAGAACCGAGTCAACGCGATCTATCGGGAAGACAGTGTCATCTTCGCAGGTGGCGCTTATTTTGATTCGTACCGGTCCGGCATTTCCATTCTCAATATCGAAACAGGCGAGTTCTCATACATTGAGTCAGGACTGGATCGTGACTTCCCAACCTGCGATATCAATTCTCTGGAAACCGATAACTGGTATGTTTATGTCGGGACCAATAACGGACTGCTTCTGTACGACCGTGAACTTCAGCAGGTGATTGATCAGTTTGGCGAGAGCTCTGGCCTTGCCGATGACAATGTCCTTTGCACCAGACTGACCGGAGATACGCTTTTTGTCGGAACGGAGAGAGGTCTTGGGCTGCTGGTTTATCAACATGACTCGGTGGTTGTCACTCGACTGGGGCAATTTGAGGGGCTGACTGTTTATGATATCGAACCGGCTGACTCGGCTGTCTGGATAGCCACCAGCGGTGGCGCCTTCAGGCTGGAAACATCAACCGGACGGCTCCAGAAATTCCAGGACCCGACGCTTGTTTTGTTTGGCAGTGTTTACGATATCCAGGCCAGTGGTCGTGATCTATGGTTCTCTGCCGATGACGGCCTGCTGCGACTGGACATGCACACCGGTGAAACGACACCATTTCGAGCTATCGCAGAGATGGCCGTACCGCGAGCTATCGCTGTTAACCACAAAGTCGTTGCCGTTGGCTCAGACAAGGGATTGACACTTATCTATTATACCGATGGCAAAGCCAATAGCCGTGAGTTCACCACCGACGACGGCCTGCCCTCAAACTACGTCTTTAGTTTGCTGATGGACGGAGATTATCTGTGGATAGGTACCGATCAGGGTCTCACACGGTTCTGGTGGAACAATCCGAACCGCATCGACTGACCCCCAGGCTACGGTTTTGAAGTTGATTAGATGATTCCATTGTGTTAGATATCGGCGTAGATCGGCTTGGAAAAGTGTCCGGGTCGGCAATTAATTGGTGAAGAAACATGTTTAGTCCGCTCAAGAATATCTGGATCAAGATGGTTGCGCTCGCACTCGGGCTGTTGCTGTGGACCCATGTAGCTACGGAAAAGTCGTACAATCATGAGGTCACCTTGCCGCTGAAGGATATCGTTCTGAAGGAAGGCACAGCTCTGGCTGAGATTCCGGCCGATTCGGTGACAGTCATTGTGTCGGCCTCCGGTAAACAGCTTCTGCGTGACAAGTGGCGGCAACGTGGGCTTCGTCTAAACGCCGCTAACCTCGCGGTCGGTCGGCACGAATTGAGCCTGTCGCCCGCCAACCTCTCGCTGGTGGAGACGGAGGATGTATCGCTTGAAAAAATTATTCTGCCGACGGCAATTGACCTTTTGATCGATCACTTGATCGAAAAATCAGTACCAGTGAAACCTGACCTGATTACAATACCGGACGAGGGTTACGCTGTGCGTCAAATAGCCGCTCCCGAACCGCCCGAGGTTATGCTTAAGGGTCCGCGATCGTTACTGAGTCGCTACGATGTGATCTTGACCGAAAAAAAAGAAATCACTAACCTCAGGACTGATCGCACCGTCACTCTGGCACTGGCGGCTCCCTCAGGCTACGGCCTGACCACAACCCCTGATTCGGTGAGCCTCCGCCTTGAAGTCGTCCCGGTCAAAACGAAGATGCTTGAGCGTATACCGATAGTCGCCTACAATATCGCATCGGGACAGAACGTAAGAATCGAACCGGCGACAATCAGCCTCGAACTAACCGGCCCGCCCGATGAGATCGGTCGCCTTCAATCAGGCGCCATCATCGCCGCTGTTGACTACCTCAACGCTGACTCGACTGGAATGACGGCGATCACCATCGAGTGCCCGTCCAATTTCAAAGTCAAACGGTCCTCTGCTGACTCAGCTCAGATTATCATAGACTGACTATGCACATCCTTGGTGTGGAAACTTCCTGCGATGAGACCTCGGTTGCCGTCATCGACGACAGCAACCGAATACTCTCCAATATCATTCACACCCAGGAAGTGCACTCTCGTTTCGGAGGTGTCGTTCCGGAAGTAGCCAGCCGTACCCACGTCAAAAAAATCGTCCCAACTTATCAGGCAGCCCTGGCCACCGCAGAG
>DAOUUR010000332.1 GCA_030668045.1 bacterium | reverse complement strand
TTGCAGCGCGAGAGTATGCCCGGCAGGTGGTGGTCGGATTGGAACAAGTATGATCGGACTGATTGGTGCTATGGCCGAAGAGATGACGCTTTTTCGCGAAAATCTCGATGAGATCGAAATGAAAACAATCGCCCGCATGACCTACCGACGGGGGATGCTGAAGGGGCAGGAAGTTGTCCTGTTGCAATCAGGAATCGGCAAGGTGAACGCTACTATCGGCACACAGGTTATGATCGACCATTTTGATATCGACCAGATCATTTTCACAGGTCTGGCCGGAGGGCTGGTACCCAACCTTTCACAGGGTGACATGGTCGTAGCCAATACGGTGACGCAGTATGATTTCGACCTGACCGCTTTCGGTCGTAGGCACGGGGAGCTACCCGATGTTGGCCGGACACTTGAGGCTGATCCGCGACTGGTCAAGTTGGCTTGTTTTGCTTATGACGACAGCTACAAGTCGGTGCCGAACGCACCAAAGCTGTTGGTGGGATCGGTCGTTTCCGGCGACCGGTTTGTCTCCGATCCTCGCAAGATAGAATGGCTTCAGCGTGAGTTCGGGGCGGTGGCGACCGAGATGGAAGGGGCTGCGGTCGGTTATACCTGTTTTGTCAACGATGTTCCGTTTGTGATTATTCGGTCGATATCGGACTCGGCTGATTCCGGCGCCGCCGATGAGTTCGACAGTTTTCTTGTGCGGGCATCGGAGAATTCGTTTAAGATGGTCAGCAGTATCCTCGAGGTGATGACCTATCGCCAGGAGGCAGAGGAGACGGCCTAAGCCTTTCTTGCCCTGAGGGCCATCAGGTATTGGTACAGAGGTTTCAGCATCATTAGATCGACAACGAGTCGGTCCACCAGATCGGCGGAGAAGAGGAGGTTGTCCGGCTTGTGTTCGCTGGTCAAGTAGAACGATTTGCGCTGGTACCAATCTTCGATTTCTTCAGGATGTCCCGGTCCAAGTTTGCGTTTGTATGATTCACCCGCCAACAGGTAAGGGTTGCTCTTTCTGTAAAATGCGGTGACCTTGCGAAACTCTTTGGGGTTATCATCAATATCGGCCCGCATTTTGTCCATCGTATCGCGTTTCGCTTCGTAAAATCCCATACCCCAACGGTACATCTTTGGAGTGATCTCAAAGAAGAATCCCGGAGCATTCATCCACTGTTTGCTGGGACGTTTGAACGTCAACCACATCGAGTCGCGGAAGAGCGACTTGTCTTTGGAGAAGCGGGTGTCGCGATAGATTCGGGAAATTGTCCGGTTGACGACTGGTCGAGTTTCAAAATCAGAATCGATTGTCATCATCGGGATACTGAGCACGCCCACCAGCGCCCGCATCGGTTGCATCAGGCGTTTTTCATAGACAGACCGATGTTCTTCAAACCAGGGTTTGCTGTTTTTGCCCCGGACGTTGCGGAGGAAAGTCAGACCTTTTTTTGAGAAGCCGTCAAAAGGTATTGGTGTGTCTTCGGTCATGTTGGTTCGCTCACTTAGTTGCAGGTCAGGTTACTGATTCACTTTCGGCGTATCAGTCCTCGAATTTTGCGACATGCTTCTTGGGGTCCTTATGGAGAGCATTCCAATCATCAGCGTGCAGTTCAAAGACATGAACATCATGATACCGGTCATTTTTGTAAATGTGATCCTTGTATGTCCCAACCGTGCGATAACCATGCAGCCGATGTATCTTTATGATATTGTCATTACCATCCATTACCTCCGCGACGAGCTTCTTAAGTCCTAGTTGCGAGAAACAGTAGGTGTAGAAATACGGAAGTATGAGACCACCAAGATGCCGGGAGTCCTCTTCGCCGATATAGTACCCCCAGGAACTTCGGTGGCATTTCATGTCAATATTGTCAAGGTAAATTAACCCGATCGGTTGGCCATCAACATAGATTACCCAGTGTCGGCAGGAATCATCCGATGAAATCGTCTTGAACCACTGTCTCTGGTTCTCGATATCAAATTCAATATCGTTGAACATGAATCTGGTGATCTCCGGCATGACACGCCAGGTGAGAACCATCTCGAGATGATCCTCTCTTAGTCGGACAAATTCCAGCACTAAACGATCACTCCTTCACTGCAAAGGAGTCTGTGGGGCATCGTGTGGCTCTCAAGTCAGGGGCGTGCTTTCGTCGGGGTCGGCATCGTCGGAGCTGAGAGTTCGAACGTAGCAGGCTACCAACACGCCGATGATCACCGCCCAGGCCGTCAGCATAAATATCCATCCAGCAGTAGTCATACTATCAGCTCCTTGCTTCGTTAGTGTTGTTTCGTTTTCGGTTAAACGCAATGCCAATCAAGATCAGCAGAACAATCAGAAGACCCAGAAGGACCAGTCTCATGCCGAGTACGTACGGCATGTTATCATCTGAGATACCTTTCATAGTAATTACGTCCCACCACTGGTCATAGAACCACCAGCCGAGCATGGCGAGCAATAAGGTCGAGGAAATATACTTGATGACAAACTTGAAGATGCGCGGTACCCGCATGCGGGCGCCCTGGTGCAATTCTTTCCAGGTTTTGTCGATTCCAAAAATCCAGCCTAACAGGATGATCTCAAAGGTGGCGCCAATTACTATAAAGAACGTCCCGCCCCAGAAATCGAGGTCGTCCAGCACGCCTTTGCTGAGAAACCAGATAGCAGGTTGGCAGAGGATAAATGACACGATTGCGAATATCGGCACGGCTTTCTGACGCGTCATCTTGAACTCATCTTCCATGAAGGCCACCATCGGTTGGGCCAGAGAAATGGATGATGTAATCCCGGCCAGGAAAAGCATGAAGAACCACATAAAGCCATAGATGAATCCGCCCGGGACACCGGCGAAAATCTGAGGCATGGTCACAAATCCGAGGTTGAATGTTCCGGAAGCCGCCACCGACGGTAAGTTCATAGCACCGAAAAAGACAAAGGCGGCCGGAATGACAATCGATCCACCGAGGATAACTTCGGCAAACTGGTTGGTTGAGGCGGCGGTCAGACCGGAAAGGGCGACATCATCTTTCTGTCTCAGGTAACTGGCGTAGGTCAGAATGACGCCCATCCCTACCGATAGCGTAAAGAATATCTGCCCCGCTGCCGCCAGCCAGACTTTGGGTGACTTGAGAGTCGAGAGGTCGGGGTTCCAGAGGAAGCCTAACCCTCCAATCGCGTTCTGATCAGCAGGTGCACCAGGGGGAGCATCAAGAGTCAGCACTCTGATGGCGATCACAACCGCAAAGAAGAAAAGGGTCGGCAGGGCGATATTGCACAGTTTTTCTATACCTCCCCTGACGCCAAAGTAGGCGACCGATATATTGATAGCGAACGTTATCAGGAAAAATATGAAACCGGGAGCCGAACCGGCCAATCCTTCACCACCGACACCCTGGTACCATTGGAGGAAACCAACGTACGCCTCAGCCGATGAGAAATCGAGTTTGCCAACCAATGAGTAATAGGCATAGGCCAGACACCATGATTCAATGTAGACATAGTATATGTAGATAAGAAACGGTCCCATGATTCCAGCGACGCCGATATACTTGATTGCTCCGTTCTTTGGCCAAAGTGACTGGAATATTCCCGGTGCCGAGGAGT
>DAOUUR010000131.1 GCA_030668045.1 bacterium | reverse complement strand
CGTCAGTCTCTGCATTGGCCGGAGACGGTGCGGTGCAAAAAAGCAGGGCGATCACCCCGCCCAGAATGAGGAAGAAGTATCTCATTGATCCAACGAACTGAGCGCATCAAAGGCTGCCGCAGCCAACAGAGCCGATCCGAACGAAAGGGCCGTTTCATCGGCTACGAACATTGGTGAGTGCCACGGTTTGTTGGCGCCTATCTTCTTGTTCCGGATGCCCAGTCGGAACATTGCGCCGGGAACTTCTTTGAGGTAGCAGGCAAAGTCTTCAGCGCCCATCACTAACTCAGTGACCTTTACATTCCTGGGTCCATAGAGGGCGACAAAATTACGATCCAGGAGCTTGTTGACTCGGGCGTCATTGGCAAGCGCCGGGTATCCGGCCACGATATTCATCTCAGCCCTGGCGCCTCTGGCCCGACACACCGAAGAAGCGGTCCTCTTAACCAGCGTCCGAATTCGACTGTCGGTGCGGTCGGAGAGGGCGCGAGCGGTTCCGTTGAGCACGACCCGATTGGCAATCGTATTCCGTGACATGCCGCCGGAAATCTTCCCAAACGTGATCACCGCCGGTGTGATTGGATCAATTTCGCGCGAGACGATTTTCTGGATCGACTCGATAACCTCAGCGGCGACAGCAATAGCATCGACACCATCCTGCGGTCGGGCAGCATGTCCGGCTCGACCGTGAATGATCAGATCAAAATCGGTGACCGATGCCATAGCCATACCATCTCTCAGACCGATCTTTCCCACCGCAAGATTCGGGTCAACATGCAGTCCGAATATCATTGATACATCGTCAAGGGCGCCGTTGGCGATCATTGGACGCGCCCCTCCCGGCGGCATCTCCTCAGCCGGTTGAAAAATGAACCGTACGTTTCCGGGGAGTTCACTTTTCATGGTCGACAAGATTGCAGCGGCACCGAGGACAATGGCCATGTGCATGTCGTGACCGCAGGCGTGCATGCATCCGTCAATTTTTGATTTGAACGGCAGGTTGGTTTGTTCGGTGATTGGTAAAGCGTCGATATCGGTACGGATAGCCACCGTCGGTCCATTCTTGCGACCAGTCAGTTCGGCCAGCAGGCCGGTCTCCATCTTCAGGGGTAGCTGCTTGAGCCCAAGTTGCCGGATGATCTCTTTGAGCCGGGCGGTAGTCTCAAATTCGCGGAAAGATAATTCGGGATGACGATGGAAATGCCGTCGCCATATCAGTTGCTGCTTTCGGATCTTACCAGCTTGCCTAAGAATATTCTCTCTTATGACGGTGAGCTGTCCTGAATCGTTCATACCTTCGGATTCCAATTACTATTTGGTTCATCTATGTCACTCGACGCGGAGACGGAAAAACCCCATCTGCTTAAAGTCTGGTGCGTACTCAATGATTTCCTCTACCGTCAGCCATGGGTTGCGCCGATCTTCGCTTACCAGCGGCACATGGAAGTCGCAGGTATTTGGGCAACCGGTGGCGATAGTGTAAATCTTGTCTCCGTCGCCATTGACCAGCATGTTCATGATTACATAGGTGAAGCCCTCGCTGGATTTTTCATCATGACCAACATAGAGATCGCCGGGAGCCAACTCGGCTGGTGTAATCGAATCACAGTTCGCGGTCAGGCTTCGATAATCAGTGTTGTGCATCCCGAGGTACACGCTGCGATCGTACTCGGTCTTGCTGGTGTCTCGTTGTTTGTCCGGGTTGAAACGGAGCGCTCCCCGATTGTTGTAAACCGGTTTCCCTTTAAGAAACTCTTCGTAGGTAATGGTGACCCCGTTTTTGGGAATGATCTTCAGATCAAATTCCCGGTGTTGATAACGCAGGAACTCACCCATCAGGCGAATGGGAATACCACAGTCGCGAAAACCGCGCGTGTGCCATGGAAAATGAACGACCCGTGAAATAGAATCCGGTACGCGATAGCGACTCCCACCCCAGGCGCCAACCGATTTGCCGCTGTGCCAGGTAGGGAAATGCGACATCCAGAACTGGAACGGTGTCAGCGATGATGAATCGGGGCGATGGAAACCTTCGGGGAAAACAAACTCGCCCTCATAGGTATAGAACGTATCGGGGATAGTAAAGAAATCGTAGCGTTCAACGTACCAGTCGCGGTCGATACCTTCGGGAGGGTTATTGCTGGCAAAAGCACTGGAAAACACAAGAGTCGCCAGAAACACCATAAACATCAGGGGCAATATTTTACGCATCATTTCTCCATTTCTTTCCAGAGTTGTTTGGCTCGACGGACATGCGGTATAGTGATAGATCCGCCAACTACCATCCCGACAGACATCACTTCATCAAACTCTTTATCGGTAACACCATTTTCCCGTGCCTGGATGACATGATAGCTGATACAATCATCGCAGCGAAGGACCAGCGAGGCTACCAATCCCAGCAACTCCTTGGTCCTGGCGTCCAGAGCGCCATCACGGTAAACTGCAGAATCCAGTCCAAAGAACCGCTTGATATTGAGATTGTCTCCGGCCAGCACAATCTGGTTTAGTCGTTCACGTTCTTTTCTAAACTGTTCTACCTTTTTTGACATGATATTCTCCGAAAAATCGTGTCATTAAATATAGGCGGGGATATTGAACCGAGCAACTCTAAATGGAAGCTGATGTCTGGTCGGTTTTCTCACCGATCAGAATCTGCGCGGGAACCTCATCGCCGGTGGCAGATCGGTCTCGTGGTAGCTGATTGGGTGCCCGTAGCGGTCGGAACTGCCAAGCTCAAGATTGGTCAGGCCGGAGAAACGCCAGCGACTATCAACGGTTCGGAACAAAACAAAAGTGTAACGGACATGGTCGATCCGGTCGTTGCTCGGGGCTACCATAGTCAGCCGAACGTAGTCGGCGTCGTTGCGAACTTCGATCATAGAGAGGTTATTGAGATCGGGCCAGGTTCTGATTCTGTGAAGGAGATAAGCATCGACAATTTTATTACCCTTTCTCGCAGCCGGTAGACCGATACTGTGTACCATGTTTCGATCAAACAGGTTGGTCAATTGCGAGGCATCGTTGGCGGCGGCGGCACCAAGAATCTGTCCATAGACTGCAATCAGGGTGTCGGTCAGGGGGGAAGGTTCCGGCAGACCTGTTTCGTGACGATGATTCCGGTCAGTGGAGACCATTGCATAGAGAGTCAAGCTCAGGGCGATCAGCCCGAGAGCAACAACTCGTCTTTCTACTGGAACAGGCATGATCTTATTATTATCGGTCGATTGGGATGGCGGGATTATGGGCCGGATTAGCAGTAATGTGCTCGATCTATGTGTGAGCCTTGTGGGGCCGGAAACGCGAACTCAGAATCACTCCGGTGAGGATCAGGCCGATCCCACCCAGACCGGCCAAACCGATAGTCTCGGAAAAAAGGAACAGCCCTATCAGTATGGCGTAAATCGTTCCCAGATAGTTGAAGACGCTGATATCCGCGGCTCGTTCCAGTTGATACCCTTTGGTCATGAATATCTGGGCGACAGTTGTGGCCAGTCCAATCAAGATCAAGATCAGCCAATCAAGCGGCGATGGCGCGACCCAGTGGGTCAGAGTATAAGCGCCGACAATTGGTACCGTTACCAGCGGGAAGTAGAAAACCACAACGAGGGGGTCATCCTGACCTTTCAGCTTTCGGATAAAATTGTAGGCCAGGCCGGAAAAAACTGCGGCCAGAACACCGATAGACAACTCGACCGGCGATACTCTGGTATCGAATCCTTTCAGGATCAGGACTCCTGAGAAAGCGATAAGGAAAAATATCCACTGCACCGGCCGGGGCGTTTCCTTAAGCATCACTCCGGCAATTACAATTGTGAAGATCGGTGAGAGGTACTGAATTGTCACGGCGCTGGCCAGTGGCATGTTCTGCAAAGTGTAGAAGTACATAATCAGCGCGACCGTTCCGGTCAGACCTCGACAAATCAAAATTGTTCTGTTGTTCCCCCATGGGCTGAGTCCGGCGCGTTTGATTAAGCCGTAGCCGACAATCAAGGTTACCAAGGCGCGAAAAAAGACGATTTCGTAGGCGGGGATATGATCCAGCAACTTGACCCCGACATTCATCAGGGCAAAAAAGACTGTGGACAGCAGGATGTATTTCACTCCGGCAGTCATGGGCGGGAGGTTCTTTGAGGCACCGGTCGCGACGTCAACCGGCTTTCTTATCAGACTTTTTGATCAGTTTAGGTTTGTCCTCGTCGGTGAAAACACCGGCGGTAACGACAACCTCGTCGATATCAGTCGACGACGGGATTTCGTACATGACGTCAAGCATAGCCCGTTCGATAATAGATCGAAGAGCGCGGGCGCCGGTCTTGCGTTCCTGTGCCAGTTTTACCGCCGCCTTGAGAGCATCCTGTTCAAAGGTAAGCTTGACCCCGTCCATCTCCATCAGTCGGGCAAACTGACGGGTAAGAGCGTTCTTGGGCTGGGTCAAAATACTGAGCAACGCATCTTCGTCCAGTTCTTCAAGCGTAGCAGTGATTGGAATGCGCCCAACCAGTTCCGGGATGAGACCGTATTCGATCAGATCGGACGGAGTCACACGTTGGAGGATATCGGGAGACTTCTCATCGATATGAATCTTATCGGCATCGAAGCCAACCGTTTTCTTGCCGACCCGGCGGGCGATGGTTTTTTCCAGACCATCAAAAGCCCCGCCACAGATAAAGAGGATGTTGGTCGTGTTAATCTGAACAAACGATTGTTCCGGATGTTTCCGACCGCCCTTGGGGGGGATATTGGCGACTGTTCCTTCGAGAATTTTCAACAACCCCTGCTGGACACCTTCACCGGAGACATCGCGGGTAATAGAGACATTACCTTCTTTGCGCGAAATCTTGTCCAGTTCATCGATATAGATGATACCTCGTTCGGTCGCCTGCGCATTGAAATCGGCCGCCTGAAAAAGACGTACCAGAATATTCTCAACATCTTCGCCCACGTACCCGGCTTCGGTCAGGACGGTAGCGTCGGCAATCGTAAAAGGCACCCGGAGAAATTTAGCCAGAGATCGGGCGATCAGAGTCTTGCCGGTTCCGGTCGGACCGAGCATGAGGATGTTTGACTTCTCAAGCTCGACATCATCCTCGCTTTTGTTCAGCTCTCCAGTCGTTCGGGCCTGATGCTGCGCGTTTATTCGTTTGTAATGATTGTACACGGCCACCGCGACCGTTTTCTTGGCCTCTTCCTGACCGATTACATACCGGTCGAGGAAATCCTTGATGTCGGAGGGGCGGGGAAGATCACCAATTTCTCCGGCGATCTGTTGGTCCGGTGCGGACTGAAGCAGGTCATGGCAAAGCTCGACACATTCGTCACAGATAAACGACTCATGGCCCGAGAAAAGCCGTTGGGCCTGGTTAGCCGGTTTGCCGCAAAATGAGCAGCGGTGCCGCAGCGGCGGCAGGTTGGACTTGTTGGACATAACTTCCTGTCAGTGTTCTTCCAATAAAAAAATGTACGCGCGTTTACCGCGCCTTCTTTAGGGTCAGCTCTTTTCGGAGCGTTTTGCTTCGTAGATACGGTCGATCAGTCCGTACTCTTTGGCCTCTTCGGGACCCATGAAGTTGTTTCGATCGGTATCTTTCTCAATGACCTCAAGGCTCTGACCGGTATGATGTACCAGCAGTTCGTTGAGCCTCTTCTTGGTGCGTGTGAATTCCTCGGTCATGATAACGATATCGGACACCTGTCCCTGGGTACCGGCCATCGGCTGGTGGATCATTATACGGCCATTGGGCAGTGCGGCCCGTTTTCCTTTGGTACCGGCAGCCAGCAGGAAGGCGCCCATTGAAGCGGCGATCCCCATGCAGGTTGTGGCGATGTCGGGCCTGATGAATTGCATGGTATCATAGATAGCCATGCCAGCCGTCACCGAACCGCCGGGGGAGTTGATATAAATGAAGATATCCTTGTCCGGGTCTTCCGCTTCCAGAAACAGCATCTGAGCGATCACCAGGTTGGCGATCTGATCGTCGATTGGAGAACCGATAAAAATGATGCGATCTTTCAGCAGTCGCGAGAAAATATCATAGGCACGTTCACCACGCCCGGTCTGCTCGACCACCATCGGTACCAGAAAATTGCTGCGAATTTCGTCGGTCATGTAATCCTTTACTCCTAACCGATCCAACAGCCTCATGCCGTCGCCGGTTCTGTATTTGTTATCTTAAGCCTGAGCTACTTTTTCTCATTTTCGGTTGTGACAACTTCTGCCCGGTCAATGAGGAAATCAAGCACTTTTTCCTCAAGCAGAGAATCGCGAATTTCCCGAATCTTCCCGGACTGCTCCAGAGCCTCCCTGGCTTTCTCAGGAGTTGTTTTATAGTTATCAGCAAACCGCTTAATAAGATTTTCGGTATCCTGTGGCGAAACTTCAATCTTTTCCAACTCAGCCAGCCGGTTCAAGAGAATATTCCAGCGAATCGTGGTGGTGCCGATTGGCCGGTAGCGCTCACGGATGACCTTTTCGTCGAGATTCTCATCTTCTTTCTTGAAATCGGCAATTACGCTGTCAAGATAGTGGTTAACCATTGCCTCCGGGACCGGAATCTGGTTGTTCTGGCAAAGCTGCTCAATCGCCTGATTCTTATACTGACGCTTGTTGGAATCTTCTTTTTGCGTGGCGATTTCCTTGCGCATTGCCATCCGCAACTCAAGGGCAGTCTCAGCCTTGCCGGATCGTTTGGCCAGCCCATCGTCGAATTCGGGGAGAAGGCGTTCTTTGACCTGTTTAACTTTGCAGAGGTACTTGATCTCGGCACCGGCAAAAGCAGCGTCGGGGTAGTCGTCCTGATACTTGACTTCGATCT
>DAOUUR010000031.1 GCA_030668045.1 bacterium | reverse complement strand
TCTTTGATCCCGACTACTCTTTATATGATTTCCTGGCCGGACATGAGAAGAGATTTATCGTCAAGGCTCTTCAGGAAAAGCTGGGAGTGAAGAAACATGCTGCTGCGTTGCTCAATATTCCAGAGTCGACACTGCGGTTAAAGATCAAGCAGTACGACATTGATCTTAACCAGATCAGGCCTTCTCATTAAGATATTCAGGCCTTGAAGTCAACATTAGTAGCATAGATTGATAACCGTGGGCGCTTGCGCCTGCGGTTTTTTCTTGTCTGCATTTCTGGGTCAGGCTGTTATTTGGCGAGTTGCGGGTATGACGCCTTCTGCGCGAGGAATAAAAATTTGAACGGGTAGCGAGCGGCAGGCGTCATTTACAGTGAATTGGTGCAGGGCGGGTGTCTTGCAGAAGCGTGTTGTTGGGAGAAATATGAAAAGCAAAATCATCTTGGTGATTAGCCTGCTGGTTCTATCCTCGGTAGTTCAGGCTCGGATTCCAGCGAAGTCTGGTGGCGGCTCAGGAAGCTCGGCAGCCGGTGCACCGGCTCATGGTGTAGCAGCGCATCGGATTGGTCGGCTCGTCCTGGCAGTGAACAATAACGGCACATTTGGTACCGGTTACTCGATGGGGGCCAGTCAGGACTATTTTACCGGTTTGCCGGTCCCTTCCTGTGAGTTTCCAAAGAATTCGACGGTGCAGTATATGTGGGCTGCTTCTTTTTGGATTGGAGCTATTGTTGGAAGAGATACGCTGGTTTCCACTGGAGCAGAGGCTTGGTCATTTATTCGGGAAATGTATCCTGACGAAGCACCCTTTGGGGAGATGGTTCATCGATCTATCATAGATCCTACGCAAGATGAGTACGAAGGGGCTATCTCCGAGGATGACATCATTTCGGTTTACACCGACACCTACACTGCCGGTATTCCCCCCGATGTGATGTCGGGTCGACTGCACCGACCCCTCAACGTCGAGATTCGCGAGGCATCGTATGCCTGGTCATATTCATACGCGCAGGATATTGTGTTGTTTGACTATAAGATAAGGAACATAGGAAACCGCAGGCTGAAAAGCGTCTATATGGGGATTTATGTCGACGCTGATGTTTGTTGGGACTGCAACAATACTAATGGGTTCATGGATGATATCTGTGGATTTGTCCACACCGTGCCGGCGTATTGCGCTGATTGCGAGTATCTTGATTCGGTCAATGTTGCCTGGATCGCAGACGATGATGGCGATCTCGGCAAGGCCGTTCGAGCTCCGAGCGTGACGGCGACAAGGATTGTACGGACGCCAGCGGAGGAGCTTGATGTGTCGTTTAACTGGTGGATCAGTAATGTCGATCCCGGTCGTGACTTTGGCCCGCGTGAGCAAAGTAACAAGGGGCGATGGCCCGAGGAGTTTCGCGACTATGGAACAGGTGGTCTCGGTACGCCGATGGGTGACGAAAACAAGTACTACATTATGCGTAACAAAGAGTTCGATTATGACCAGGCACGGACGGCGAGTGTAACGGCAAATGACACCCTCTGGCTTGATCCCGGCGATCAGGCTCCCGATTTTGCCGATGGTTTCGATACGAGGTACCTGTTGTCTTTTGGCCCATTTGATATCTCACCTGGTGAGATCCTGCCGGTCTCGTTTGCTTATGTGGCGGGCATCAATTTCCATCAGGAGGTTATGAATCGCGACAATCTTCCCGATCGTCCCGACATCTTCTACAATAACCTCAATTTTGACTCGCTGGGCTCCAGCTCTCGGTGGGCTTCGTGGATTTATGACAACCCCGGTGTCGATACCGATAGTGACGGCTATCCAGGGGAGATGTATGTCTGTGTGGCCGAATCAATGCTGGTTGATTCGTATGCGATCCCGGATACTGATCCGATACAGTGGGAGTATCATTACGATCCGTCGATTGCGGACACGTGCTGGATCACCGGCGATGGTGTCCCTGATTTCCGGGGGGCTTCGCCTCCACCGGCTCCCCAAAAGTGGGTTAATCCGCGGAAAGGGGCGTTGAAGATTCGGTTCAATGGTTTTCGCAGCGAGACTACCCGAGATGTTTTCTCCGGTGATCTTGATTTTGAAGGGTATCGGGTTTATATCGCTCGAGACTCGCGGGCTTCCTCATATTCACTGATTGCATCGTACGACCGGGAGGATTTTAATAAGTGGGTTTGGGATGAGGGCCGACCGGGTGGAGCTGGCTACACCTTGACGGAGACACCATTCACGCGTGATGTTCTGCAGTGTTTGTATGGATCGTCGTGCGATACGAATGATTTTGACCCGCTGGTGTACTCGCGCAATTCTCCTTTCGTAATGCCATTGTATTCTGATTCCATTTTTTACTTTGAGGCTCAAGATTTCAATGTCTCCTCAATGACTGGTACAACGGCCATCCGAAAACCACCCGAATATGCCGACCAACCGCGTCCGACCAGTTTCATTCCCGAAGATGCCGACCCGGACGAACTTACCGAGGACGGATACTTCAAGTACTTTGAATATGAAATTACTATTGATGGTTTGTTGCCAACTGTGTCCTATTATGTGAATGTGACGGCCTTCGATTATGGCTCACCTCTCTCGGGGCTTCCTTCGCTGGAGACATCGGTGACAGTCGGTTCGATAAACGCCTACCCGACGGCGGGAATTGAGGAAGTGGCCGACTCGACGCTGAAGGCATATGTTTATCCAAACCCATATCGGATTGATGCCGAATATAGTCAGTTCGGTTTTGAGGATCTGCCTGATTCGGATCACTCCGAGAACCGGCTGAGACAACTTCATTTTGCCAATCTGCCAGCAAAATGTACGATTCGGATATTCTCTATTGATGGCGATCTGGTGCGTGAGATTGAACATGACGTTCCTGTGACCGATCCGAAAGCATCGCATGAGACATGGGACATGATTACACGCAACACTCAGTCGGTCGCTTCGGGTCTGTACTATTGGACCGTTGAGACCGAAGAGGGTGATGTGCAGATAGGCAAACTGGCGGTTATTATGTAGTCTGCAGCCGGGGGGCAAAGTTCTTGGCTGACGGGGCGAACAGTATTATCCTTGGGGGCTATGCGGAATGGCCTGTTCTATACAACTCATGCCGGTGATCCATACTACAATATGGCTTTCGATGAATGGCTTCTGAAGCGAGCTATTTGTCGGCCGGGAGTATGTTTTCTGCGAGTTTACAGTTGGTGGCCCGGTGCGGTCACATTTGGTTTGAACCAGCGAGAGCAGTCGGCGCTCGATTTTTCCAAAGTGGGTGAGACCGCAGTCATTCGTCGCATCACAGGTGGTAGAGCACTTTTTCATGACTGTGGGGAACTCACGTATTCTGTTGTTATCAACGAAGATAATGAACAAGGCAATCATGCGGGGAAGGCGCCGTGGGAGGCATCCGAACTTATCGCAAAGGCTCTGGTGCAATTTCTGCGCCAGGGTGGTGTCGAAGCCTCGTATGCTACCGCCAGCGTGCCACGCCGAGCACCCTCAAGTTTTTTTCACAAGGCTCCCTGCTTCGCATCGACTGCCCGGCATGAGGTTATCGGTAGGGGCGGCAAGGTTGTAGCGTCAGCTCAGCGGAGAGTCGGCGACATCTTTTTTCAGCATGGTTCGATTAAGAAACATGGGGTGGCAGCGCATCCGGCATTGAATATCAAGGACTTAGCCGCATCGATTACAGAACCCCCGGTTCTTGGCAAGCGGGAATTTGTGGAGGTTTCCGGTCAATTGAAGGCTGCATTTAGCCGAGTTCTTGGCCTTGATTTCGTCACAGATCAACTGGCCGAGAGCCACATGGCTGAGCTGTCTCGGATGCGGGAGGATATTTTCAGAAACGGGTGTTCCAAGCGTGATATCATTAAACGAAGGTGAGTATGTAACAGTCTATTAATCGGAGCATTAAGCGGCTCTGCCCAGAAAAAAGCGCTTGACTTGCCAGCGTAGCGACGGCTATCTTCATGGTCTTGGGATCGCCTGTCAGAGCAGGCGCAAACAGAAATAAGGTTGGTAAACATATACGATTGGTAAGGTTGGGAACGATTTTTTTTGGTTAGTGTCTCGGTCAGGTATGTTGTGAGAGCGATGCTGTCCTCTGGTGCACCAAATGCGCTCAACTTCTCCATTCAGGATTCAGTCGGGAAAAAGAGTACGTAGATCGTACGAGGAGATAAGATAATGTCAGCAAGTCGCGGGAAGCTTCTCAGGTTAGCGTTAGTTATAGCCATTGGTTTGGCAATTCTGCCATTAAATGTGTTCTCGGCGGCCACCGGAAAGATCAAGGGTACGTTGGTGGATACTGAAACCGGGGAGCCAATCATGTCGGCTTCGGTCATGATTGTTGGAACGACCTCGGGAGCGCTCACCGACCTGGAAGGCCACTACATCATCTACCAGATGGAACCTGGCAAATATACTGTCAGGATATCACATATCGAGTACAACACGATCGAAGTGACCGATGTATCTGTACAGGCTGATGTCACCACCGAGGTTTCCAAGGAGATGTCTCAGAAGGTGACAGAGTTGGATGAAAAGATCGTTGTCAAGGGTGAGCGGGATGTGATCGATCGTTTCGTTACGGCCAATCAGATGACGATTTCCAGGGAGATCATCGAATCAATGCCGGTTACCAGTGTCGATGAGTTGCTGACTCAGGTGGCTGGTGTTGTTACCAATGCTTCCGGAGAGGTTTTTGTTCGTGGTGGCCGAGCTGGTGAGATTTCCTACATCGTGGACGGTGTGCCGCTGGGCGATCCGTTGGGCGGACTGGGTCAGGCGGCCGGCGCCAATCTGTCTCTGGTCTCCGGTTCTATTCAGGAATTCACGGTGATCAAGGACGGGTTCGATCCGGAGTATGGTGATGCCCTTTCCGGAATCATCAAAATTACAACTCAGACCGGTTCCAAGGACAACACGAGTTTGAACATACAGTTCATAACAGATGACTTTGGTAACAAGGCATTGAATAAATATTCGCGTAATAACGACTATCTTCGTTTCACGCTGAAGGGTCCCGATCCGATACTCACCAACAAGATACTTCCGGCTCTTGGCCTGAATTTCCTTGAGGATAAGGAATTTACATATTTCCTGTATGCCGAGGTTGACAAGAGTGATGGCATTTTCCAGTTTGAACGCTACGACACACCGGAAACGCGCCGTGACTACGGTTCTTTCAATTTGTTTGGTATAGATATTCCAGAGCGTCGGCTCAATGACTACTACTGGATGGCCAATTTTAAGTTCCGTCCTCGTCAGAACATGAGATGCATTCTTTCGTACAAGAAATCGCAGTCGAACAGCACGATGTTTACATACCGTCCCTACGGCGAAGATTATTGGAACTACCGCTACAGTGCTGCCACTGCTCCGGTACAGGAGAGCAACTGGGAGTCGCTGTCGCTTGAAATATCACAGGCTGTTACCAAGCGCATGAATTACGAGCTGGTACTCTCTTACTCAAGAAATGCCTTGACTCATAGGCCGGGTGATCCTGAAAATCCGGGTCACGGTTTGGATCCGTCGGACTTTCGGTTTGACTATGAGTGGGAAAGCTATGAAGATCGCAATAACAACGGGGTCTATGATGCTCCCGAGCCGATAATCAATCTCTTTCCAGACACTGCTGTTTACGGAGACGATTTTTCCGGGCCACGTTATACTTACGGAGAATTTCAGATAGAGCAGAACATTCAGGGCGGTGAAGGAAGTCCATCCGATTTCCGTTTCAACAATAATGGTTACCAAGATTTTCTCGAAGGAGAGCCGTTTGTTGATATCAATGGTAACGGCCGTTGGGACGCAGGCGATTACCTCCATGACAAGAACGGTAACGGGCTTCTGGATGAAGATCGTGTCTCCCATATTGCCCAGCGCAATCCGGAGCCTTACACCGATGGCGACTCGGTAATCGGCGAGCCGTTCTTAGATATCAATCAGAATGGTTGGTACGAACTGGGAATTGATGTCTTTATAAGGTCACGTGACGCCAATAACATGGATTTCAACCATAATGGCATATATGACGGTCCATACTCTGAGTGGACAATAGGCACGCCATATGTCGATCGCAATGGCAACGGCATTTTTGACCGTCCGAACAACCAGTATGATCAGGGTGAACCCTTCAAAGACACTAACGGCAATGGCATCTGGGATGGAGGTAGTCAATCCACCTTCTATGACCCGATGTCCTGGAGTACCGATGCAACATGGCATCGACGAGAAACGAAGACCGTTCGAGGTGAATTGAAGTTATTCTGGCAAATTGGCAAGCATGAACTCAAAGGTGGATTTGCTATGAAGCAGGACGACTTCACCTATGAAGAGATAGAGAGACCTTACGCGGCCTACACTGGTCGCTCCGACGGGGGCGTCTATCCTGATCGCGGTTCTTTCCGCGATATGTTTGCATACAAACCGTGGGGTGGAACAGTGTATGTGCGTGACAAGATCGAGTATGGTTCGATGATTGCATCGCTTGGGATACGCTGGGATTTCTTCATTCAGGATCGCTACAAACTGGTAGATATTGCCAAAGATGACGATCTTGGTTCGGGAATAATTGAGGGCGATCGCCAGAAGATATCACCGCGCATAGGCTTCTCCTATCCGATCTCCGATAAGGCCAAGGTGCACTTCAACTACGGTCACTTCTTCCAGCTACCGGCACTGCGCTATATGTATGCTCGGAACACGGCTTCGGTGAATCAGAATACGGTTGTTGGAAACTACAATCTTGATTATCAGAAAACGGTTCAATACTCGTTTGGTGTCAAGTATGCGATGTCTGACTACTACTCGATTGACTTCTCCGGCTACTTTAAGGACGAGTTTGACAAGGTCAACGCTGCCAGTGTTCATGTTGCTGGCTTGACCCGTCAGCAGTACCGCAACAGTGATTATGGCCGCAGTCGGGGCGTTGAGGTTACACTTGAGAAACGCGGCGGTGGTTATGTCAACGGAATGGTCTCCTACGTTTATGCTTTTGCTTTTGGCAAGGCGTCGCAGACAAACGAGAACTACCAGTCGGACTTCGAACTTTCTCGTGAACCGCTGGCAGAGTCGCCGCTGAATAATGATGTTCGCCATGCCTTGAAGTCAAACCTTCAGATTTTCATACCGAGTACCGTCAAACCACGTCTCTTTGGTCTACCGATTCCGAATGGCTGGTCACTCAGTCTCGAGACGTTTATTGAAAGTGGTCGTCCGTTTACACCGGATCGTTCGTTCCCGAACGTAACGGCGCAGACAGGAGAGGACCTGGCCACCAACTCAATGCGGATGCCGTCGATTGTGACGTTCGATGCTCGCTTCACCAAGGACTTCAAGCTGGCCGGTTTAGATTATAGTTTCATTTTTTGGGTCGAGAACATTTTCGACAGTCGCAACGTGATAGGTGTCTATACTAACACCGGTCGAGCCGATACTCAGCAGAACATCAGTGGTGTTCTGCGGGGCGGTACGCCATACGATTATAACCCCGCTAACTGGGATTACGGCCGACAGATCCGTGTGGGTCTTGAGGTCAGCATTTAGTCCCGGCGGTCTTGATTAAATTGGAGATATAAGAACAGCAATAGAATATGAGGACATCATGTTTTTAAAGGCAAATCGACTACATAGGCATAGGCGCCGAGCCAATGCCGGCAGGGTGTTGGTTTCAACTGCCATTACTTGTATATGTCTGGCGGTGTTACCCGGCTCAGTCATGGGGCAGGCCAAGGTTGGAACGACCGGGGCTCAGTTCCTTGAGTTGGGAGTGTCCGCTCGCGCCATGGGGATGGCAGAAGCTTTTACGGCACTTTCGGACGATCTGGCATCTGTCTACTACAATCCGGCGGGTCTAACTGCTCTGTACGGGCGTGAGATTATGGCGACTCATATCCAGATGCCGGCTGACGTGAGCTACAACTTCGGAGCCATTGGCATGCCGCTGGAAGCAATCGGTGGTGTCATAGGAGTGTCCGCGTACGGACTTTTCTCCGGTGACATGATTGTGCGTACATATGAGCGTGGCACTCAGGAAGGGACCGGTCAAACTTTCACTTACAACGATTTCGCCGTCGCATTCAGCTATGGTCGGTATTTGACTGACCGTTTCTCGATCGGTTTCAGTTTCAAGTGGATCGGCGAGTTTGTGCACAATTACAGCGCCAATGGGTGGTCGGCCGATGTAGGTACGATCTATGATACCGGATTCCGGAATTTCAAGATTGCCATGGTGATTATGAATTTTGGACCGGACATGAAGTTTATTGAGACACCCTATCCGTTGCCTATCAACTTTAAATTTGGTAGCTGTATCAATGTTCTGGAGGGCGGTGATCATCTGTTATCACTCGCCGCTGAAGGTTCGCATCCTTCGGATAATCTTGAGAAGTATAACGCTGGGATGGAGTACATATATAAGGAACGCTTTATTCTGCGCGGCGGCGGTCGCTTCAATTATGATGAAGATGGATTGACTGCCGGCGGCGGCCTTAGGCTTCCTTTTGGTGAGGATCGGGAGATCGGCTTTGACTATGCCTTTCAGGATTTTGGTATCCTTAATCAGATTCACCGTTTCACAATGAGGCTGGCCTTTTGATGGCAGGGAAAGAAGATATGATTACTAAAATAGTGTTTAAAAAATCGACCATTTCTCTGGCCCTTCTTGTGGCGCTGGTCTTGCCAGCGGCCTTGCTGATCTTCTCCAGTTGTACTGACACGCTTGACGGAGAGATTACCGGGAACATCAAGCCTGTTGTGTATTTTGTCAATATACCTCCGGAAGGACAGGAGTTTTCCAGGAATCCAATGATTTACTGGTATGGCAGCGATGAAGACGGCCAGATTGATTACTTCCGTTACCACATAGCGACGGTTGAGGAAATCACCGCGACGTTGGGCGGTCCGCCTGACCCGGAAGTTCCATGGGTCGAGACGTATACTGCTGCGATCACCTCCGATGCCTGGGTCTATCTTGATGTTGATCCAACGGCGGCTGATCCTCGCACCAGTGGGATCGTTCAGATGTCGGCAGATCTTGATGATCCGGTCAACACTTCTGTGCCTCAGTATGTCTTTATTCAGGCTTTTGATACCGAGGGCGCGGCAAGTGATATTGCAAGTCGACTCTTCTCGCGTATAGACAATCCGCCGCAAACCGTGATGTGGGGAATCGCTCTTGATTCGCCGTTTGTTAATGCTGAGACTGCGGGTGGTGTGATTACGGGCGTCAAAGTTGCCTGGTATGGGACTGATCCGATTGATTATCCTTCTGATCCTCCTCCATTTGAGTACGAATGGAAGCTGTTCGGCCCGTACACCGCAGATGAGTTCTACGGCGCGGACAGTGTTGGAGCTCCGCCCGGCCTCGACTCTCTTTATATATCCCAGGTGTATGTAACCAGCGATGCTCAAATATTCAATCTGGGTGACACAGTTGTTCGCTGTGATACATTCTTTTTAGGAGAGACTCAGACCATTGAGTGTGACACCGTGTTTGTTACCGATAGTACCGAGACGAATGCATTCGGAGGCTTAGAACCGTATTTCCGTACAGAGATACTAACTGAGGACCTTTACCGTGTGGCGGATAGCTCAGGCGACGGTGTCAATCCCTGGGTCTCGGATGTTGCAGATACTATCTTTGATGTCTATGGTAGATATTTTGAAAGCTCAGCCATTATTGATACGACAATTGAGATGTACTATCTCTTCCAGGTACGAAGTAGGGACGATGCTGGTGTAGCTGATCTGGCTCCCGCCTTCAGGACGTTTACTGTAATCAACCCGGCACACGAACGTGAGATTTGTGTGATTGACTATACGTTCGCCGGCAGTAGGCGTTATACTGTTATCTACGACAATGATGTGGCGAAGGCATACTGGTACAATCAGGTTCAGACGTGGGCGGATTCTCGGACTGATCTGGATCTTCCGACTGGTCTTGACCTCTTTGATACAACGCAAATCAATGATATTGATGACAGTCCGTTCCGTCGACAGTCAAAGGACTATTTGCGTCCGGGCTACATCTTGCCGCGCCTTGTTGAATTGCTCAAGCATAAGGTTGTGATCATCTATGCCGACGATGTCAAACATCAGGATTTCCACACGAAGTCGGGTGCGGTCTATACTGCAATTGATGCCGGGGTTAATGTTTGGGTGACGGCAAGATGTCTCCTTATTGGCGGTACGGGTACCGTCGACTGCTCCAGCTTCAACAATGGTGTCCCCGCTGATTTTACTCACTATTTTGGCGTAGTTGGGCAGGCGTATTCCGGATGGGTAGGCAACATGCGGAATGATTCCTGTGATTACTTCCCAAACAATCCTGCCGACTTTGTTGGTGCATATAGTATGGATCAGACGCGGTGGCCGGACGTATCGATCGACTCGGCTCGGTTGCACAGCTTGCATCGTTGGGGAGATGAAACGTCCACATTGTGGCATCGATGGCGTCCGGAGCTTCCGGTAATGCCTGAAGTGAACTGGTCGTCGCGTGCCTTCGGTACGGAGGTGATGTATCTGTATGCATCAATATACGGTAGCTCTCATCCGATTGGCAGCGAGTTTATATTCGATGGTTCACCAGTGGCTCATCGATATATTACCACCCAGTTCAAGACAGTGCATTTCAATTTTACCACGCCATCGCTTGGCAAGGACAGCTCCGACGTCTTGATCAACAGTGTCATCAATTGGCTCTATCCAATTGATGTTCCACAGGATGTCTCAGTTGTGGATCGCTACAAAGATGCCCGGGTCAGGATATCTCTTGAAGAGGCTCAGGCCAATTTTGTCAGGAGAAGGACGGAGCAGGTTGATTTGATGAGGCAGATGGAAGAGCAGCAACAACTCCGCTAGTATCGACAGCGGCGCGCGTTTGCAATGCTGCGTTTTGAGACGATAACTGAAGGGATCGACGAGAGTCGGTCCCTTCTTCTATTTGTGACGGTTTAGGATCAACTGACGAATCAGATCGTGGTTGCCGAATCGGTCGGTAGCGATAGCGATGACCGAATCAGCAGCGTGATAGTCCCTGAGGGCAGAGAGGGCAGAGATTAGGTTTATGTAGGCCTCGACAAGATTGGAATCCAGAGCGACGGCTTGTCGCGAGTATTCCATGGCGTAATCAGGGTCGTTTTCCAGTCCGGCGATATACCCAAGCTGATAGTAGCTTCGGGCAGCAGTCTTTGTTCTGATAAGGGTGCGCTCGGGAAAGCCCCTTTCAAAAGCGAGATCATCAGTTTCGATCGAGGGCGGTGGTGAAGCGATTGAACGCCATAACAAATCCTGGGCGCCGGAGAGATAACCTCGGTTAGCCACGATGGTGGCCGCTTCGTTCAATAAGGTCGGGTGATTGCTGGTTGCCTTTGCCGCTGAGGCAATGATCAAGGCAAGGCTGTCGGCACTGAAGTCGGGTAGACCGTTGGTGGCACGAAGGAGAAGGAGGTTGGAGTTGAGATCGTATGGGCTGAGACTTATCGCCTCTCTGGCCAAATCTGCCGCCTCCTGGTAGCGCCCTTTAATCAGGCACAGCGATGCGAGATTAGTGTAGCTCTTGTGCCGAAGGGGATGGTATTGTTTTTCAAGATTGAAATGATGTCGAGCTGAGTCAAGGTCGCCGGTTTTCAAGAAGCATGTTCCGATATTTAGATGAGTTTCCGGAAATTCGGGG
>DAOUUR010000070.1 GCA_030668045.1 bacterium | reverse complement strand
TTCGGGTGATGACGCCTTTATCATTCAGTGTCTGAAGGTTTACTGCCCTGATACCCTGAGTTATTCGGGTCTGGCGATCGGTGAAGGTATTGACTGGGATATTCCCTCGGATACCGCCTCCCGCAACACGTGTGGATCTGATCCTACTCGTAACCTGTTCTACCAGATGGGTCACGAGTATAACGCGTGGGATGATACTCTTGAGTGCATGGACAATAACCTTCGTGTCGGTGGTATCGCCTTCCTCGAGAAGTTCAACACGACCGGCGCTGAAATAGCTCCGGATACTCTAATTGTCTGGACAGCCCTGTCAACCACCTACGACGGCGGCCTGGCTGGCCTGCAACTCAATATCGATGCGGCTATCGCCTGGTACAATACCAACCAACCGGGTACGTTTGTTGCCAACAGCACCGACTTTGTCGGCGCCTACGGCATGACGAACGATACTTTCGTTTACCCGAATGGCGGCTTTGTGGCAGCAGAGTTGCATGAGAATATGAACACGTTGCACGCATCCGATCAGTATGTCTGCTGGACTGATGCTCAAGACGAAGAAGATCTGCATACGATCATGACCTTCGTCAATAACTTTACTCTCCGTGGTGAGGGAACTGACCACGATGAGGATGGCATCGGCGACTGGCACGACAACTGCACGTTGTGGAACCCCGATCAGGCCGACTCTAACGAGGACGGTGTGGGTGATGCGTGCGACGGTTGCTGTGTGGGCGACCGCGGTAATGCCAATGGTGATTCTGGCGAGATCGTGAACGTCTCTGATATCGTGTTTTTGGTCGATTACCTGTTTGGTTTTCCGCCGGGACCACCTCCGTCGTGCCATGAAGAAGGAAATGCTAACGGGGATATGAACGAGACGGTAAATATCGCGGATGTTATCTATCTGATAGATTACTCCTTTGGCCTTCCGCCGGGACCAGCACCAAAATACTGCAGCGAGACTGTACCTCTGCAGGTCGCCGAAGGCCAGGGTGGTTCGTTGGCGTTGGACAGCGTAGATGGGTTAGTTCCCGGGATGGACGACGCTATTCAAGCAAATGTGCCAATCACATTTTATATCAGGTTTACCAATGCTCCTGCACCCAACGAAGCTGATATCCTTGGTCACTCCACCGGATTTCGGATATACTCCCCCGATGGTGCAGTTTGGGATGCGTGTACGTATGTCCCGCACCTTAATCCCCCTCCTGCCCCCCCAACCGTGATATACCTAAGCTGGGGTGATATGTGGAATCACTCCCTCAATATCAACCCGTACAGTAATGGCTATGGCACTTCCGGTATCGGTGCCGATACTATCGGTTTCTCCGGCAGCGGGTGGTATGGAGGAAGTAGCAAGGTTGGTTTCAGCGAGATTGTCTACTCAATCAGTACTGAGGTTAGCCCCACGCAGGTCGGCAAGCAACTGTGTCTTGATTCGTCTTGGTATCGTCCAGAAAACAGCTGGATATGGGTTACTGATACGGGTGAAATCGGCGAGATTCACCCTGCATGGGGTGGACCCTACTGCTTTACCATTGCTCCGACCAGCTCATGTTGTATCGGTATACGCGGCAATGCCAACGGAGATACTGCAGAGCAAATCAACATCTCCGACATTACCTACCTTGTGGATTACCTGTTTGGCGTGCCTCTGGGACCAGTGCCACCGTGTGCTGCCGAAGGCAACGCCAACGGTGATGTTGATAATTTCGTTAACATCTCTGATATCACGTACCTGGTTGATTACCTGTTCGGGGTACCCCTTGGCCCGGCACCACCAGCGTGCCCATAGTTCGTGCTATTGATCATACGGCGCGCCTGTCACTCAGGCGCGCCTTTTTTGTGAATGACGGGAAGCCATTGTTTAAGCTTGACGTTTGACGTCCCCCGCTTGATCCTTTACGCAAATTAAATGCACCAATAGCTGCTCTCTTCATGATCTATCCTTTCAGGTGTCGGATCACGATTAGCCGCGACTGTGATTAGATGTAGTCGTCCGCAGTTTGATAGAAACTGCTTCTCGCCTCTCCCTAAAATGGACGTACAGCAATATAGCGTCGTTTAGTCGAAAATGCAATCGCTGATTGGGGTAAGCCATGGCCAGGGCGCCGTGAGATTCTCATTTGCAAATCATCGACAAAAACCGTATCTTGCTGCATTCTAGAACAACTATGACTGACGTACAGACCAAACAACCCGCTGACTATACCGAAGGCCCGATCCTCCGTTCTATTCTGAAGATGGGGGTGCCTTCGATGTTCGGATTCTTAGCTCATCATATTTATGCGATGGCTGACACCTACTGGGTTTCGCGTTTGTCCGAAGGAGAGTCTGCGGTAGCGGCGATAACGTTTTTCAATTCGATGATGTGGCTGTTGTTTTCGTTCAATTCACTGGTGGGGCCGGGTTCGGTGGCGATAATTTCACGTCGATACGGTGAGAAGGAATTTGATCAGGCTGAAAGAGCGATCAAAGAAACTTTTCTGCTTAAGCTGGCTTTCGGTGCAATCTTCGGTTGGTCAGCATTCGTGTTCGTTAAGTACATTTTGATGTTTCTGGGAGCGGAAGGTGACGCGCTGCGTATGGGGATCGGTTATGGGCGCATCATGTTGATCGGGTTGCCGATTTTGTATGCTACTTTTTCGGTATTTACCGCCATGCGGGGGATTGCTAACCCGAAGATGGCGATGGTCATGATGCTGGCGTCGAGCGTTCTTAATATCGTCATTGATCCCATATTTATATTTGGTTGGTTCGGGATGCCGGCCCTCGGGATTGAGGGTGCAGCGTATGCCTCGGTGGGTAGCTATACACTCACGTTTTTAGTCGGCCTGTTGCTGCTATACGGGGGGCGTACCAATGTGCGACTGCACCTTCGCGGAAAGGTGGCCGTCGGCCTCAATGGCATGTGGCAAATTCTCAAGCTCGGAATCCCAGCGTGGGTGGGTGAGGCATCGTTCTCTGGCGCTCGCCTGGTGATCGTTCCGCTGGTGGCGACGTTTGGTACGACCGTGGTGGCTGCCTATGGTGTCTCCACGCAATTGTTCGCGTTTGGCATTATGGTGCTGGTTGGAATGGGGCTGGGGCTGTCTTCCCTGATCGGCCATAACCTCGGTAGTGGCAAGGTGGAGCGAGCGAAAAAGACGGGAGATACCGCCATCTGGCTCGGTGTTGGAATCATGGCCGTGATGAGTCTGCTTATCCTAAGTCTGGCACAGTACTATATGCGGTTCTTCTTTGATAACGCCGAGACGATCTCAACAGGCGTGACGATACTACGAATCTGGGCCATAGCCATGCCGTTCTACGGTGCTTTCATCATGGCCGAGATGATTCACTCAGGTGTTGGGCTTAACACGCCCTTGATGATTATATCGATCATCCATTCGTGGTTATTCCAGGCCATACCGATTCTGTTCCTCGTCCAGTTTATGGGGCTAGGGCAGAACGCCATCTGGTGGACGTTGAGCATCTCCGGTATTCTCAGCACATTGCTTTTTTTAACCTATTATCGGCGCGGTCGTTGGCTGACAGTGAAGGTTTAGTCTTTGATCACACTGGATTCGCGCGCTGCGGTCAGGGTAGCGCGTAAGGGAGGTGACGTTCAACAGGGCCAGAATTCACGCAGAAATCATGAATCAAATGACTAATGTTTCATTTGCTATTGGGGATAGAGTCGGCTATATTATTGTGCTACGATTCTTGGAATGATGGATGGAATACTATAGAAAGGAACTGGAATGACTGTAAAAAAGATTATGGCTATCAAGTCCGAGGACGTCATCACGGCCAAAGCCGAGACGTCGATTGATGAAGCGATGGACCTGCTCATCAGCAACAAGATCGGTTGCCTTCCCGTAGTCGAGGACGATGGCAAGCTGATCGGCATAGTGAGCGATCACGATATCTTTGCGAGAATTCATGCAACTAAGGGCGATTATCACTCCCTTAAAGTCGCTGACCTGATGATAACTAATCTAATTGTTGGCCTTCCCGATGACGAACTCGACTATATTGCCGGTGTGATGAAGAAGAATTGGATTCGTCATGTCCCGATAGTCAAGGGTGACCACGTCATAGGCATTATATCGCAGCGGGATATAATCAAGTCTCAAGCGAAGAGAGCTGAGGTGGAGAACCGCTATCTAATGGATATGCTTCATGGTGGGGATCGTTCGGGAGATATCTAAGTCGATTCACATTGTCGCTAGTTGCCGGGTGTCAGGGTCTTTCTAATTGCTGCTATGTGCGCCGGAGTTGTGCCACAACAACCACCGATAATCCTGACGCCTGCTGAGGGAAGCTTGCGGCATTTCTCAGCCATAAACTCGGGGGCTTCAGGGTAGAACAGGTGGCCGTCTTTTTCTTCCGGCAGTCCTGCATTCGATTGAATCATCAAGGGGGCGTTGGTACACTTGCCAAACTCAGCGGCAATTTTAGTCATGTTGTCAATACCATTACCGCAGTTGGAGCCGATGATGTCGGCCCCGGCTTCAAGTAAACCGGTAGCGGCCTGTTCTACAGTAACACCCATGATAGTAAAAAATCCGCGCGGGGTGCAGTCGAAAGTCATCGTCGCGCAGATTGGAATGTCAGGTGCAATCTGTCTGGCTGTTTCCACAGCAATGGTAGCTTCGGCGAGATCAGTCATCGTTTCAATCGTTATCATATCAACCGGCTCGGTGAGAATGCAGGTCAGCTGCTTTTTGTAACTCTCTTTTAACTCTTCCGGGTCAGTGTCGCCATATGGTTTAAGAAGTCTGCCCGATGGTCCACACGAGAGTGAGATATACGCTTTGTCGGTAACTACAGAACGTACAGAACGAATAGCCTGGCAGTTGATCTGGTGACACTGATCGTCAAGACCGTACTCGGCGAGTTTGAGCGGAGAGCCGCCGAACGTATTGGTGTGGAGTATATCGGCGCCAGCCTGTAAGTATAACGTCGCGATTTCTTCAAGCAAGTGCGGGGCCGAGAGGTTGATGCTCTCGGGGCATTGACCCGACTTCAAGCCGCGCTCAAACAACATGGTGCCCATAGCGCCGTCGGCGAGCAACACCTCGCCTCGACTGATCTGCTCCAACAGTGGCAGCATGTTACGCTACTCCGAGAATCCGTCGAGCGCAGTCAACGGCATTGATGCCATCGTAACAGTAGGCATCGGCTCCGATTTCATTGGCATAGTCAGACGTTGTTGGGGCGCCACCGATGATAATTTTGATTTTGCCGGTAAGACCTTTTTCGGTTGCAAGGTTGACGACTTTTTTCATGACCGGCATCGTTGTGGTCAGCAGAGCAGAGAGACCGATTATCTGAGCCTCGTTCTCAATAGCCGCCTCGACAAATGTCTCAGGTGCGACATCTTTGCCAAGGTCGATCACCTCGAATCCGGCGCCCTTGAGCATGATGCCGACTAGGTTTTTGCCGATATCGTGCAGGTCGCCCTGAACTGTCCCGATGACAATCCGGCCAATCGACGGTATCCCTTCCTTGACCAGCAGCGGTTTGAGTATTTCCATCCCAGCGTTCATCGCCTTGGCCGCAATCAAAACATCGGGGAGAAATATTTCGTGGCTCTTGAACTTCTGACCGACGACCGTCATCCCTGCAATCAGACCATCGTTAAGAATGTTATTCGGATCAAGTTTCTGGTCAATGGCCTGCTTAACCAGAGAGGCGACGGCATCAGCATTCCCCGTCAACAGGCTATCGGATAATTGATTCAGCATAGCTTATAACATCTCCTGTACAATTATTTGTCGGTATGTATTGCCTTCATTCTTTCGCGACACGAGCGATTCTTGCATTGGTCGCAAAACGCATAGTTGTCATCAAAGCTAAATATTCTCCTCGGGCCTGTGACAATAACGCCGCTGATCGATTTGAGCGGTTGCATCAGGCAACTGTCGGTGAGCGTGATTCCGATTTCCTGTGGATTCAGATGCTCAAACAACTTCCGCTGAGCACTGACATGCCAGCCGCAATAGCCGGGACTAAACGACATGGTCTCGTGTCCGGTTATCCAGCGATTTGATGCTTTTAGTTGTTGTCGAACGGAATGTTCCACCTGCTGCGCTGCCAACTCGGCACCCTGAGAAGCTGCTGCGTCAAGCATTGCAGCCGGTGCGAATTCATCTTCGGCAAAAAGGCGAGATATCTCGTCGCTGACATTTTCACCGACAGTAACCGCATAGAGAGCCAACTGCGAGGACTGATCAATGATTGCCTCCAGTGGCGCGGGCGATTCGTTGTGACCATCGCCATGATAGATCGATTTAATTCCGTTTTTCCGAATATCAGCCACAACACCGACCGGTTTTGTCACTGACCGAAACGACTCCTGGGCCTGCCGGGCCATTTGCCGTAGACGTTCGTCCGCACAAGCTTTCACCGGTACACCCTGTGCCCGAAGGATCGCCCTGATTCCGGGGACCGTTTCGGCGGGTGTTATCTCAAGAATGTGACGTGTTAGTTTAATTTCGTAAGTTCCTCCATGCCAATCGTGGCCGCCTCTTTCTGCATCAGCGATGTCAGTTCCCTGCGAATGTCCTCGGAGAGTCGAACCGGCTGGCTGTCGGCGACAATTCGTTCAACTTCGTTGTGCGCTCTTTCGATCATTGTCAGCCCGCCCTCTTCCTGCCAGCGAGACCGGTTTGCTCTGTCTATGGTGACGCCGGGGAAATGAAGTTCTTCGCGGAGATATTTGCGGGTGTGATCGGATATGAGCAGGTGATCGTCTCTGAGGAGTTCTTCGAAAATCGGTTGCGCTGGGAAATCTTCTTTCGGTTCTATGCCTCGAATCATACGAGCCAGCATACCGCAGATTTCATTATCGACAACCAGTTTTTCCAGACTGAAACTGCTCTCAAAATCGAGCATCCCCGGTCCTGAGATATTATTGATACCGGCCAGCGCGGCGAGAGTGGCGCCCATCGATGTTTCCATTCCTGCCTGAGCATCCAGCAGTTTGGAATCACTTAGCCCGATATATGCCTGAGTGGGTAAGCCGAAGTACTTGCCAATTTCATTGTATGCGCAGTCGATCATCATCGTACCAATAGCGCCCATCGGAGTCGTCTCGTATCGGAGATCGAAAATCGCCGGAGAGCCGCCATAGAGGGCAGGCGCCCCCGGCTTGGCAAGTTGACTAATAACCACGCCACTTAATGTCTCAGCGGTATGCTGCACCAGCGATCCAACCAGCGATACTGGAGCCATGAACCCGGAAAGCGGCATAGAGATATACTCCACCGGTATTGAGAAGTGGGCACAGTCGATGACGTTTTGCGAGGTTGCTTTGCTCCATTTCAGTGGGGCGGTGGGGCAACAGGAAAATATGGTCAATGGTTTCTCCGCCAGAGCTTCCGCGGAACCCCTGATTGCGACCTGAAGATCTTTCATGATTCCAAACGTTTCGGCGGTAAAGGCGCCGGTCACTACCGGCTTCTCGCAGTACATCAGACTGAGATACAGTCGGTAACTGTCGGCGATATCTTCGTGCACATCGGCGTGAATCATGGCCGTCGATTGGGAAGAGATATGTTGCATACCGGTCATCAGTTTTGTGTAGCGAACATAGTCCTGCGAAGTAGGTCTGCGACTGACCTTGCCGTCATGGTCAAGAATATTGATAGCGGCCGATCCCGGCGTGAAGTTGACATTGAAGTCGGAGAGGTCCACCGCTTCGTTCCCTATTGTGTCGTACAACTTGAACGATTTGGGGGCAGAGGACAGGGCGCGGTCGATAAGGTCATGGGTAAAGAAAGCTCGGCCCGATTTTGTGTCGATCTTTGCGCCGTGATCACCGAGCAACGAGAGGACCTCGTCGTTGTGAATCTCAACGCCGAGATTGCAGATGAGGTCGCGGCCTTCGGCTACAATTCTGAGCAGCAGTTCTTCATTGAGAAATTTTGTGGTTGGTCGCACGAAAAAGCTCCTCCGATTTTTGGGCAGTCATCGGCTTTGTCACAAGCGGTGCCTGATAACGAGCAATACATCCGTTTTGTCAACTCGTAAGCTACTCCGACGATGGCAGCGGCACAAGTTGCAATCTGCGAGCGAGTTTGGGGCGTTATTTGGGATTAATCCTGCAGTTTCCGGATCAAGGTTGGCCACTTCTCCAACCGAGTCGCGGCCCACTCTAACACCAGTTTCTTCATCTGGACTGATCGAATCCGCAAGACGAAGGAAAACTCACAAGTCACCCTGAGCGTAGTCGAAGGGTGCGATTGACGGTACACATTCATGCTTCGACTACGCTCAGCATGACGGAGGCAGTGCTCGCCATGACGAGGATGGCGCTCGGCATGACATCTGTGATGCGTAGGATAAGACTTGCATGAGGTGGCAGGGCATAATCGGTCGACACCCTCAAGGATTAGTGGCTAGCGATCTCTCAGCGACAACGCTAAAACTGAACCAGCTTGCGGCCGTAATACAGCCCCAACCCGGTGCCGACCATGCTGAGGATAAAGGCGGTCATGAAATTGACCAGATCACCGGCGTACCAGCCGATCCAACCGCAAACGATAGTGATCACGTAAGCTTCCCCTTGTGGTAGACAGTTTAAAAGTAGAGCTTTCTGGCGTATACTAAGTCAGG
>DAOUUR010000020.1 GCA_030668045.1 bacterium | reverse complement strand
CCACCGCAGGCATCAGGCGCGCATTGGCTTCCCCCGAGCCTCCATCAGAATCGCTAGAGCACGCCGCTATAAACAGGCAAATGGCAAACGAAAACGGGATGAAGATGATAACGGGAAATCGTCTTAAGGCGGTTCGCAGTTGTGTCATGTAACCTCGTTGAAAAAACAATTCGCATATCTTAGTCGTTATACAATAATCCAGACACTAAAGTTAAATATATGCTACAATTCGTATTTTGGCAATATCCTCTTTGTGGTTTCGTTTTCTCAGTTTCATCGTTTATTCTTTGATTCGTTGTCTTTGTTCAGGCATCCGTCCGGCTACGCCTGTTCGATCCCTCGCCACTTCCACCATAACATACCAGCCACATTGAAGTATTTGCTCATGCTGAAGTCGGAGGTATCTACTGGTAGAGTTTCAGGGATATTACAATCTTGTCCGGGATTAATACGGCAACATAGTTTGCCCAACCTTCAGATATTGTTTATATTGTCAATTAAAGCCTTCAGCTTATTGTTGAACGCTCAGTAGTAGTAAGGATGAAATCGTCTGACATGCGCCTTCAGAAGACGGCGCAGCATAAAGAGTGAAGGTTTTACAATTTGAAATAAGTTTGCGCTGCTTCTGAGCGCGCTACGTTAGCCGCTCATATTTCTTATTGGGAATTAGTAGGCGGATACGCAATAACCTGATTATCGTAGTGAGAGATTCTTTATCATGAAATTCATTACTTCCCAAATTCTTTACCTTACCCAAAGCAGAACAACTAAGAGGAACTTCAAACTTCTATTCAAGTTCCTTCTGGCGTTGACAATGTTGGTGGTGACATACAGCATTTTATTTCATTTCATAATGCTTTTTGAAGATAAGGAGTTTAGCTGGATTACAGGTTTCTATTGGACACTAACTGTCATGTCCACGCTTGGTTTCGGTGATATCACATTTGCGAGTGATTTAGGCAAGGTGTTTTCGATGCTCGTACTCATGTCCGGTATTCTTTTTCTTCTTGTCATGTTGCCCTTTACCTTTATTCAATTCTTCTATGCTCCATGGCTTGAAGCCAAAACAAGGGGCAGAACTCCACGGGAATTACCGGAAAGCACAACAGGACACGTGATACTGACAAGCTTTGATCCCACAACCATAAACCTCGTGGAAAAACTGAAGAAGTATGATTATGAATATGCTATTATCGCGACTGATGTGCAACGTGCGTTAGAACTTTATGATTTAAACTTCAAGGTGGTAGTGGGAGATCTGGGTGATCCGGAAACATATAAACGTCTTCGCATACAAAATGCCGCCATGCTGGTTGCCAACAACGATGATATGACCAACACCGATATATCCTTTACGGTCAGGGAGATATCTAAGAAAGTACCCATTGTTTCTAATGCCGATGCGGATGATTCCATCGACATTCTTCAGCTTGCCGGCAGTACTTATGTCTTTCAGTTTATGAAGATGCTCGGAGAATCCCTGGCGCGAAGAACGCTCGGAATGAGTATGGGGGCAAATGTTATCGGAAGATTCGATAAACTTCTAATCGCTGAAGCATCTGCAATGCGAACGCCACTTGAAGGGAAAACGCTCATTCAAAGCAATCTGCGTGAAGATACCGGCGTAACAGTTGTCGGGCTTTGGGAGAGAGGTCGATTTGAGGTTCCTCAGCCACAGACTCGAATAAATCCCACAACTGTGCTCGTGCTCGCCGGCACCGCTGAACAGCTCAAACAATATGACGAGGTCTTTTCCATTTACCGTGATTATCACGCCACCAGTGCTCCGGTTCTCATATTGGGTGATGGTCGGGTCGGACGTGCGGCGGCACAGATGTTAGAAGAGCGACAGATTGTTTATAAGATTGTGGAGAAGAATCCGACACTCATTCAGAATGATAACTATATTCATGGAAATGCTGCCGATCTTGACACCTTGAATCGGGCCGGAATACAGGAAGCTCCATCTGTTATTATTACCACTCATGATGACTCAATGAATATTTACCTCACTATCTATTGCCGTCAGCTGCGATCCGATATACAGATTGTCAGCAGGGCAAATCTGGACGGAAATATTTCCAAACTGCACAGGGCTGGAGCAGACCATGTCATGTCACAAGCTTCCATGGGAGCCAATACCATAATTAATCTTCTAAAGCCCAATAAATTACTGATGTTTGCAGAAGGACTGAACATCTTCCGCACGCCGGTACACTCATCCCTTTCGGGCAAATCCCTCGCTGAAAGTCATATCCGAAAAGAAACAGGATGCAGCGTGATAGCTATTGGTAGAGATACAAAATTGAATATCAACCCCGAGCCCTCGACTCTTCTTGGGGAGCATGATGAAATGGTCTTGATTGGGACCAGCGACGCGGAAAAACGTCTTATGGACATCTATCAATAACCAGGCAACAGGGCTTGTTTGAAAACCTCCAAAATGTTGTGTTGGGTCCTTGACACGCCAAAGGCGTGGGTGTAACCCGACACAGGCAAGCCTGTTTTTTTGCGCTTCGCGCACTAATACCTAATTTCTTTTTAGACAATAGCGGCAGGTCATACAAACCTGCTGTCGCCCGCAACGGCGGACAAAACCTGCCGCAACTACGCTGAATGGACTTTTTCAGCAAGCCCATTGGTTGGGATCACATTGTTCATCGTTGAAAGAGTGGTCGCTACTGCAACTCGTCTGTCCTCAAGGGAGAATTTTGATCATGCATGTGATAGGGCAGAGAAGAAAAATCGGGGAGAGAGGATTTGAACCTCTCTTACTATATTGTCTCCCAATAACACGAAGCCGTCTGTGCTGAGAATGTGCTATAATATCAATTTCGCTATATCACGTTGGTGAATATTAAGGGGAGATGACATCTTGAGTCATGACTGTCAAATCAAGTACCGTTCGGTACGGCTCAGGCCTTCGTTATCGTGCGGTAACGGTTACGGCGGTTCTCAAACATACGGTTGCCCAAATTCTTGACTCGCCATTCCTGATAGGCTGAAAAATTACCCTCGTACCAGCGCACTTTCCCCTCGCCTTCAAACACCAACAGATGGGTGCAGATTCTATCAAGGAAGAACCGATCGTGACTGATCACCATTACACAACCAGAGAAATCAAGGATCGCCTCTTCGAGCATACGCAGCGTGTTGACATCGAGATCATTGGTCGGTTCGTCCAATAACAACAGGTTGCCGCCGACCTTGAGCACCTTGGCTAGGAGACAGCGATTGCGTTCACCGCCTGAAAGCTGATTGGCCTTTTTCTGTTGCGATGCACCTTTGAATCCAAATTGCGATAGGTATTGACGAATCGGAATTGTTCGATCACCGATGATGATTTCGGAGACTCCCTCGCCAATCTCCTGGGTCAGGCTCCGGTCATCTTCAAGCGCATCCCTCTCCTGATCAACAAACGCAAGCTTCACCGAAGACCCGACCACCGTCTTGCCACTCATCGCTTGCAGATCGCCGGTGATAAGCTTCAGCAGGGTTGTTTTGCCGGTACCGTTCGGACCTACCAGACCGACCACCGCCGACCGCGGGATAATGAACGAGAGGTCTTCAAACAAAGTGTATTCGCCATAGCCCATACTGGTGTCATGAAATTCTACAACCTGATTTCCCAGGTCCGGTCCGGGTGCGATCTGAATTACGTCTGAGTCCGCTTTGGTCCTGGCCGTTTCACGGGCCACCAGTTGTTCGTATCCTCTGATGCGAGATCGTGCCAATTCGTTACGATCACCACGACTCATGCGAATCCAGGAAAGCTCCCGCTCAAGCGTACCAGCGCGCGGTGAGTGTTTCTTTTCGGCGGATACCAGTTGAGAGAGTTTCTGCTCCAGCCAGGAAGTGTAGTTACCCTCCCACGGGACTCCGCGGCCACCGTCCAGTTCGAGAATCCACTGGGTAACATTGTCCAGGAAGTAACGATCGTGCGTGACGATAATGACCGTGCCTGGATACTCACGCAACTGCTCTTCTAACCAGTTGACTGTTTCGGCATCAAGGTGGTTAGTCGGCTCGTCGAGCAACAGCAGGTCAGGTCGTTCCAGAAGGATCTTGCACAATGCGACTCGACGACACTCACCTCCCGACAGCGTCCCTACCGTACGATCATCATCAGGAAGGAAAAGCGCATTGCTGGCCACCTTCATGGTTTGATCAAGATTCCAACCATCGACCGTATCGATCTTATCCTGAAGTACGCCCATCCGATCCATTGCCTTTTGCATCACGTCGTCATCCATCGGGTCAGCCATGCTATCGGCCAGACTGTTGTATTCGTCCAACAGAGCCTTGATCTCTCCAAACGCCGATTCAATCGTCTGTCGTACGGTTAGGTTCGGGTTAAGCTGCGGCTCCTGCTCCACGATACCTACTCGAAAACCGGGCGTTATCTCAGCGTGTCCCTGGAACTCGGTATCAAGTCCGGCCATGATGCGCAAGACCGTTGTTTTGCCGGAACCGTTCTCACCGACTATTCCGATCTTGGCGCCGGGGTAGAAGCTCAGATTAATATCCTTAAGGACTTGTTTCTGTCCATAGAACTTGTTGACACCGTACATGTGGAAGATGAATTTCTCAGCCATGCTCAAATCTCGTTCTTGGGTTTGATATCATAACCGTAACGGTAACAAATGGATTTGGAGTGTGCAAGCGTAGTGTGTCATGTTGCTATCAGAGTATCGAACCACCCTTCCTTTCGCCTGTCGGTGGAAATAAGCTATGAACTGGTCTGTGGCTTGTCCCGATGTTGTACCGCAGGCTGTCTTCATCGGAGCCATAGTAATGCGATTGACCAACTCAATTGAGCCAATTTGATTCGATTCAATAGGTGATGGCATGGATATTCTTCTTACTTGGGTCAGATCCGAGATTGCCTGTATCTCACGTTCACTTGGAACATTCCGGAACGTGAGATAGGTGCCAGAACTTGGCTTCCGCTGTGCTCTTCAACACGCCGTCCTGGTGCAGAGTACCCTCCAGCAAAAAGAGGCGTGACTTCTTTTTTACCACATGGGTGCGTACGGTGATCGCCTGGTCGGGAATCACTGTTTGAAGGAAACGGATGTTCAGCGAGGCGGTCACACCGGTCAACCCACGTGCAAATAGGCAATGGGTCATCGCGGCATCAAACAGCACAGAGATAATTCCCCCGTGCAATCGGTTCGGATATCCCTGAAACCGTGCATCATTGCAGACGACAACTGAAATGCTGCCATCAGTCCCAACCTGAAATTCCAAGCCCAGCCCAAGAGGATCATCCGCACCGCAAATCACACAATTGGGGTGTGATTCGCGGGCAAGCTGCGAGTATGCCGAACCGGTGGTTTCTTGTGATCGTAGAGATTTTCCCATGCTACTTACCAACCTCCTTAGAGTTGGTGCAATTGAAACAATCAGATTTCATTTATCTGCTACTGGACAATTTTGATCAGTTGCCTATAAGACAAGCAGGAAGTCCGTTGGACGCGTATGCCTCACTATCAAGATTGCCAGTCAGCTTTCCTCTCTGACTGTCACAGTTAATCTCCACATTGTTTGTCGCCGTGAAAGGCGGGGTCATCACACGGGTTAGCCTCAGTGGATAGCTCGTCTTTCAAATATGCCAGAACTATTTCCTCTGGTTTTCCGTTCGGAGCACCCATAACAACCTTAATGCCGCTTTGTTGAAACATGTTGACTGCCCGGCCTCCCATACCACCAGCAATTATGATATTACATCCAATTTGACTTAACCAAGTGGGAAGCACGCCCGGCTCGTGCGGCGGTGGTGTTAACATCTCAGTTTTGTTGATGGACTTTGTCTCTGGGTCAATATCAAGGACTGCAAATTGCTGGCAATGTCCAAAATGCGGGCACAATATACCGTTTACTGTTGGTACTGCAATTTTCATCATTTGTCCCTTCTTCTTCTGTAAGCGTACTATTCTCGTGTCTTGCTGTTCTGGTTCAATCAATTTTAATATAATACGAACGAACGTTCCAGTTATTTCAGAGTGTGGACGAGTTTGCACCATCGACCTGCCACAATTAGAGAAGCAGTTCGACCGGTTCAACTGATCGCATTCTTGACACCCTCCCAAAGAGCTCGGATATCCCTTGCTGCCGGCGAATCACCGTTCTCCACGACGGATTTTTGGTTCAACTGCGCCCTTGTCACAGCCTCATCGTGGCGGATGCGGCCGTGAACAGGGAGATTCAACTTCCGCGCTTTCTCCTCTATTTGGCTGGACAGCTCGGGATTGATGTCACACTTATTAATACAGATCCCTGTTGGAATTCCGAAGTGGGCGGTCAGCTGCAGCAAACGTTCCATATCGTGCATGGCCGACATAGAAGGTTCAGTCACTACCAGCACATAACCGGTTCCAGTGATCGATGCGATGACGGGACAACCTATACCCGGAGGACCATCAATAAGAATCAAATCCAGTTCACGTTGCTCTGCCAATAACAGCGCTTGTTTACGCAACACTGAAACCAGCTTACCCGAGTTGGCCTGGGCAATACCCAGACGCGCATGTACCAGCGGCCCATACGGTGTATCGGAAAGATACCATTCACCACTGACGATCTCATTGAAATCGATCGCTTGTTCCGGACAATTGCGGACGCATACTGCGCATCCTTCGCAAGCATGCTTATCTATCCAATAGCGTTCTTCGCCCCCGTTTTCCGTGTGGCTTTCATGCTTTATGGCATCGAACCGGCAGTAGTCGAGACATATCCCGCAGTTCGTACATTTCTCATTGACAATTGAGGCACCCTTACCTCCAATGAACTCAATCGTTTTCTGCACACGGTTGTTCAAAATCAAGTGGAGATCGGCAGCATCGACGTCGCAATCAACCATCACTTTGTTTTCTGACAGAGCGGCCAGCGAACCAACCAGGCTGGTTTTGCCGGTGCCACCCTTACCGCTGACTACAACAAGTTCCGTCATGAGCTAACCTTCTCCGCAATGCTGCAGTATAGTTCCCAGAACCGTCTCTCGTACTCGGAATTGACATCTGACATCATCTCTCCCCGAGAGTAGGCTTCGGCGACTCGGCGTTCAAATGGTATCGTCATCAGAATATCCAGGTTCTGCCTGTGACAAAATTCTTCGGTTTTGCCATCGCCGATATCTGAACGATTAATCACAACACCGTGGGGCAGGCCAATCTCTTGCACCATTCCTACCGCCAGTTTAAGGTCATTCAGCCCGAACGGTGTTGGTTCAGTTACCAGGATCACATAGTCTGTGCCGCTAATCGCTTCAATAACCGGACACGATGTACCGGGGGGCGCATCGATAATAAGCACCTCGGAATCAGTATCTAGCCTCCTCAATGCCTTGGTAACGGGAGGAGATATCGCTTCCCCGACATTCAAGCGTCCTTCATAGAATTGAACCCCCATCCCATCTCCATGGCTGATGTGGCCAATGGTTCTGGGTATATCGACAATGGCATTTTCCGGACAGACGTCACTGCATCCTCCGCAACTATGACAAATCGAAGGGAAAACCTCCACCGTTTTACCGAGAACAGCGATAGCGTTAAACTCACAGGCAGCTGAACAGTCACCGCAAAGGGTGCATTTGTTCAGATCAACATGAGGCACCAGGACAGTTGCATCATATTGCTCTCTAATCTTCGGTTTGAGGAATATGTGACCGTTCGGCTCCTCCACATCGCAATCTATGTAGGTAACGTCCCGGCCTTCCCTGGCGATGGCTACGGCCATGTTAGTGGCAATAGTTGTTTTTCCCGTGCCACCCTTGCCGCTGGCAATGGCTATTTTCAAGCTCAGCTTCTTCAGTTGTTCACGCTCTTGTCATTTTCCGACCACACTTCGGGCAGTCTACTTCAATACAAGGTACACTTTGCTGATGTGGGATAGTCGCGCCGCAGTTGGGGCATACGCATTCACCGCTGGGGCCAGAGGCGCGCCCACCGCGTCCCATACCTCGTCCACCACCTTGCCCTGATCCACCACCTTGCCCTGAGCCACCACCTTGCCCTGAGCCACGACCGCCGCCACCACCACTTTGCCCTGAACCGCGGCCGCCACCGCCACCACCTTGCCCTGAACCGCGACCGCCGCCACCACCGGAACTACCTCTTTGTGACATAGTATTCTCTCCTACTTTTCCTCTTTCTTCTGAACGTTACCGGTATTTCCGGTTTCCTGCCGAAGCTCATTGATACGCGTTTCAATATCATCAAGAGCGTCCTTAAGATATTGGGCTTGATTTTTAAGAGACGCGAGTTCTCCAGCTTGAGCTGTTTTCACATTGGTTGCTGTTGCAGGGTCACTCGGGAATCCAGCCAAATTTGGATTAGCATATCCACGAGCCCATCCCGGCAATCCTGTTGCGTAATACTGATTGCGCCATCCTCGGCCTCCTCCCATGCCGAAACCTCGACCCATTCCGTGGCCACGACCACCCCCAAACCCTCGCCCAAAAGCAGGGTTCATATATCCCGGCACATCGTAGCCGGCACATATGCCGACGCCGCGCCCTGTCATTGGTCCAGCACCCATCGGTCCTGTTCTGTCTCCACCTGGCATCTTTATCTCCTTTCGTTCTCAATTGCTATAACTGTTTTCATTTATTCTTATCACTGTTGATTTCAAGAATTTCAACCTTGTCGGTGATATCAATCGCTTCCAGCTTTTCTGATCTTGGCGGTAGAAGTTTTCTAACCACTCCTCCAATGAGTTCGCGAACAATACTATCGGGTTTTCTGAGATCGTTGACAACATAGCCAATAATTGGCGCTGCAATCGAAGTAAAGCCAATTGCCTTACCTCTCTTGCCGGAGAACATACCCCTCATCCGTGTGCGCGCTCTCCCAGCGCCAACACGTTTGTCGGTAATATCTGATTTTATCTGTGTCATACTCATTACTCCTCAGGTACAATTGGAAAACTACATCCAATGCCCTTCAACGTTGGCCTTGTCGCATATTTTGAGCTTGTTGTTTATGGCTAGCTCAATTGCCTCCGAGACCGTTCCATCCGCCCATATGGCTGCTTTGATACCTGCCACTTCAAGAGCCCGAAATGCCTTCGGGCCATAATTGCTCGCTACAACAATATCCACATTCTTTTTGGCGATGTTTTCGGCCGCCTGGATACCAGCTCCCTGAGCGGCGTTAACATTCTGGTTGTTCTCAACAACCTCAAGACTCTCGTCGCTGGTGTCAAAAACCAGAAAATATGACGCTCGCCCAAACCGTGGATCAACAGCGCTTGTTTTTTCGACACCCTGAGATGCAATTGCTATTCTCATATCTCCTCCTTTAATGGTCTTCTCCTGCCAGAGCCCAAGCAATCTGCTCGAGATCGACCTCTTCTTCTACGTTGCTGTTGTCGCCTGCAACCCGGTGAAAGAAAATTACCATTTTGTAAAGTTCCGTTGGAATAGGCTGCAATGATTTCATTTCCACGACCACAGTACCAGGGATGCATCTTTATTCCCGAGGCAGCGATGATCTGCTCAAACTGCTGCGATATAGCACCACAGATCAAAACGTCAATCCCAAGCCCCGAAAGAAAAGTCGCTCGGTGGTGAATATCCGCCTGGGGAATATCAACAATCGTGCGTGATACTTCTCGGCCACCGACAATCTCAACTACAAGCAGACGACACGCAGTATCCATGACAGGCGAAACGCGCTCGTCCCATATCGGAATTGCAACCTTCATATTCATGATCATTATTAAAGCACATTGTATGCCGGGATTGTGCTAAGTGACAGGGTGACGTATTATCTTATTTATGTGCAACGCGTTACGGGTGGTGCATGGTCAGCATAGATAAGAGGACAAGCAAGAAAGAATGCAGATATGCAATCATAATAAGCGTGAGGGGTGCGTTATTGCAGCTACCGTCAATCAGGAACGGGAATTCCGAGCTTCTTCATTTTTCGCCAAAGTGTTGTCTTATGCATCCCAAGTTCTTCGGCTGTCTTTTTCCTGTTGAAGTTATTCCTTTTCAGGGTCTCGGTGATGAAAACAGCTTCAAGATCGTCCATTGATTCTAACCCGGTTAAGGACTTGATTTCTTTGGGCCTGATATTTTCAGGCAGACTATCAATGTTAATGACAGTTCCCTGGCAAAAAACAAAAGCATGTTCAATGATATTTTCCAGTTCCCTGATATTGCCCGGATAATCATGACTCACTAGTAGCGCTAACGCTTCAGGTGAAATATCAGAAATAAGCTTCTTCTTGAGATTGTTAAATCGGCGGATGAAGTGATCGATTAGCAGGGGGATATCTTCTTTGCGCTGGCGAAGTGGCGGCAACTTGATGCGAACCACATTTATTCGATAGTATAGGTCTTCCCGAAAATCACCCGATTTGACAAGCTTCTCAAGACTCCGGTTAGTGGCCACGACAATGCGGACATCCGCCTGAATCGATTCCGTGGCGCCCAACGGATCATAAGTTCGCTCCTGTATGACCCGAAGCAGCCGCACCTGTAAAGCGGGAGAGACATCTGCTATTTCATCAAGAAATATTGTTCCGGACTCGGCCATTGCAAAGCGTCCCGGTTTATCCTTACGGGCATCGGTAAACGCCCCCGCCTTATAACCAAAGAGTTCCGATTCAAGCAGTGTGTCTGGAAGCGCTCCACAGTTGACCGTTACAATCGGTTTATTCTTGCGATGGGAAAGGTTGTGTATAGCTCGGGCGATCAACTCTTTACCGGTACCACTTTCGCCTTCTATGAGAACTATGCTGTCGCTTTCGGCGATATTGGGAAGGACATCAAATACTTTCAGCATTTCGACATTCTTGCTGATAATGTCCTGGAATGAGTATTTTCTGTTTAGTTCTCGCCTGAGTTCTTCAATCGCGCTCAGGTCTCTAAATGTTTCTACCCCACCAATAATATTTCCGCTCTTATCCTTTAGAACGGCTGTAGAAATACTGATTGGAACTCTGTCTCCACCAGCATCAACAATATAGATCGCACGATTGACTATTGGTCGCTTGGTTTCAAATGTCTCTTTGAGGGCACAGCTTGTTTCGCAGATTGAAGCATGGAATACGTCGGAGCACCGTTGACCGATAGCCTCTTCCTTCGGGATACCGGTAATTTCCTCGGCGGCCTTATTAAAAGAATTGACTCGCCATTCACGATCAACAGTAAACACCCCGTCGGCTATGGAGTCGAGGATGATCCTGGTTGTATCATTATTTTTATTTCTATCAGTCATATTCCACAAACATATCGAATTTCACATCCATTATATACTATGGGTTGCGAATATGCAACCCGTATTTATGCTGCCTCTGCCGGGCATTCACTATTGGCTCCTCTCAAATATGCCAGAGATACCAAACCACGTCTGCTATGTACAGCCGTCTCTGCCCAACTGCGGGCTACTGTAATGACAATGGATAATCGCGGGTTTTGATGATTAACGCTTTCTATAACATAGGCCACTTTCGTCTGAAGCCGTAGATTTCGGGTTGATTATGACGAAGGAGTACAATCCGTAAGGGGAAGTTTACGGTATTTTCTCATATTTCAATGATCGCTCCCACTCCCCCCTGGATGTACTTGTCCGGATATGAGGATTTAATTTCCGGTATGTGCTGAGTACAATGAGTGGGGCAGACAAGTTGCAACTCCCCAATCAACTCAAACTCCTCAAAGCCGTGCAGGCCACCGATCAACGCGTATGGTTTACCGAATTGAGTCACAGCCTTAAGGATGTTTCCTACACCCGGATGAGAACATCCGACAATCACGACCAATCCTTTCTTGGTCTCAATGGCCATCGACTGTTCCAAATCATCCAGCAAACCGGTAGTATAGAAGTGTTCATTCAGTTCTATGGGTTCGTCCTCGTAGATAATATCCTTGACATGAAAAACCCCTCGCAACGATGAAGGAGCATACAGTGTAACTTTGTCGTTGATGTCAAGAAAAGCAGAGAGACCGCCAATATGGTCAAAATGGATATGAGAGATGAACACTTCCCCAATGGAATGCGGGTCGACACCTAAAATATCCATGTTCTTAAGAAGAATGGATCCGCTACCCCCAGTGTCAAACAGGATTTTCCTGCCGTAGGCCTCGATAAGACAGGAGAAACCCCAGTCCGGATTCAATGCCTCATCAGATGTCTCATTATCGTAAATTATGGTGATCTTCATCTGTACCAGAACTCCTACTGTTGGTACGTTATTGTCAGTACATGCACAATGTGGTTTCAATCCACATTGTGATCGATAAACCTGACTATGCTCCGGTATTTATCCCTTTCAGTATGATGTCTCCTTTGGTAACGTCAAGATCATTCGCAATTATTTGACATTTGGCCTTCAGCAGGAAGAATATCAAATAGTCTTCATTTGATAGACTCTCATAGTTTCCCTGTCCTTTGGCAATTGTAAAAACAGACTGGTCCAGTATCTCTATGAATTCCGGGCTGCAGGTATTGAGCACAGCGCCGGGGGCATCGGTGCCGGAGGAAACAATGGTCGCAACTTGATCAATGCCGGCCTGGATCGCATCCTCAATGGTTGCATCGTTTATGACAGGCTCCCCTCGGACTATGTATGTCACAGGTTTATTCATTTGCTCAATGAGAAGTCGGTCAAAAACGGTTTCACCGGCGTTGTCTCCAATGTAGAGAATCTCTTCAGCCTCGGCCAGCTTGTCCTTGAATGCGCTGTAATCACAGATCGCGAAATCACTTTCCAACGCTTCCTTTATCGCTGTCTCAATATCAAAGGTAGCGCTCGCCCCGAAGTCAATCACGTTTCCTGCAATCGCAATCCTGATCGCAGTTAGCAGACTGTCATCGGACTTCTCGATCGTCCTCTTCAGAGATGGATATAACGCAAGGGCTTCTCGTGTGCTTTGGAGTTTTAGTTCTCGAAATGGATCGGGGTTTCCTGTAATCTCCCTTACAATCCGGTAAATCAATCTCCCTGTTTCCGGTGGTGTATTGTCCAGGGAGATTTGATGCAGCCTTTTTCCAAGCTCATCCATAAGCTGTTTCAGTACTTGTTCATCATCAGTCGCTATTCGTCCCGCGCGGAGCGCTTGCTCAAAAAAGCAGGGAATGCAGTCAAGATACGATTTCATTCAATCTCTCAGTTTTTGGTGGAACCTTGTGACAACAAGCACAAGATACGATTAGAGGTTCGTAAAAACAAACGATAGTCGACGGTCAGCACATGGCTCTGGTTTCGGTTGTAGGAGACGGATGCTCGATATAGTAGCGGTGTTCTCTCAATCCGGTTGAGCAAAATGCTTATCAAAGCCATCAAGATGGAGCAGAAGACTTCGGGTTTTTGTCGCCGAATTGCTAGCGAAATGGGCACCGATGGCTCTCTATCTGAGTGGTTTCTTGAGATTGAGGACAGTTACAGGTTGGGTGGCATTGTTTGTGATCTGTCTATTCGGACAATCAGAATCGGGGTGAGAGGATTTG
>DAOUUR010000367.1 GCA_030668045.1 bacterium | reverse complement strand
TCTGGCAGGATAGCGGTGGATGTCGCTCCCTACATTGGTGCCGGAATCAGCCCTTTCAACTGGCACCACCTTGACCGGCACTATGATTTCGAAAACCAACGCCGTACTACCAAAGGCATTCGATTTCTCTGCAATCAAGTCATTCACAGTTATGTCTTTGTCACCTTGTTCGACCAACACAACGGACTTTCCGGCTTGGCGTTCACGTCAGATAGGAAGAAGGACACTGAGTTGTACATTGTGGATCTAAGATCAGTGGTCAACCTTTTTCGGAAGGTGGGCGAGAACGACCCACAGTCCATCGAAGCCCGGATTGATGGCGGTACTGGTGGATGGAACGTGCAAACAGAGTAAGGCTTAATGCTTGTCTGGATTCATGTTTGAAGTGCGACAGCGTTACTTGGCTCATCATGAGTCGTTTCCATCGCAAACATAACAATCTAAGTAACTTGATGCCTAACGAACAAGGATAGATTGTGTGAGCTTGCGAACCACAATCTTATCCAGTTGTTGGACAAGCCCGGGTGTTGGCAACCGAATTGCTATTGGAAACAAATGTGGAAGGAAGGGGCCCTCGAGACCGGGCTGACACCCGAACGAAGCTCCGTGATCGTACACCATGACGAACCCGGGCGGGAAAGAGACCGAGAAATGGGGTTGTCGAGACGGGGGGGGAAGGAAAACCTGGATTTTCGGGCAGAGCTTCTCCTACCAGCCAGAAAGGCTGCTATCGCGCTGTCTTTCCCGTTGCGCTAAATCGCTGGGTGGGTCGCTACCCCAACGGCGCGCCCTCCGGCTGGATCGTAGGTATAGGCGTCAATCTGGTCGCGATGACATACATCGGCCGGCCGCAGCTCTTACACACGATTGGCGGCCTTTCGGAATTTTTTCCTTGCGGCGCCGGCCGACGACGGAACAGGTACTGCAGTAGCGCGATGAGCTTTTTGCAGTTTGAATGGAGAAACCCATAGGTACGGGTACGACGAAACCCACGAGGAAGCACATGCTGAAGCAGCAGCCAGAGGAAATCCGCTCCGGGCAGCGTACGCGTTGTGACCTCACCGGTGTTTTCGGTGTAGCGGAAGGTCACCATGCCGTCGCTGCAACTGACGATGTCCTTTTCTTGTAACACGCCGCGATAGAGATATTTGCCGAGATAGGTCAATGCCTTCTCACCGGCGCCGACATGTTTACAATGGGCCACCCAATCTTCAGGCAAGGTAGCCTTCACCTTGAATCCTTGCTCCTTCATCGCCTGGAGCCATTTGGCGCGAAACACCTTGGCAAGGTTGTCTTGGCAGAAGAGGTACTTCCCCTTCTTGCTACGCCACAGCCGGTGTATTGGGTTCAGGGCCCCTGCCGGAACGATGAAGTGCACGTGAGGGTGAAAGTTCAGTGGCCGAGAGTGGGTGTGGAGCACCGCGAGTGCGCCGATCAGTCCTTGGAGGCGTTTGTCGTTCAGCCCGAAGCTCTGCAGCGTCTGCCAGCCGAGCTTCAACAGCAGGTCGTAGCCAGTGCGTTGGTGATGCCACAGCAGCGACCGGAGTTGCGCCGGCACCGTGAAGGTGACCATGAAGTATTCGACCGGGAGTAGCTTTTCGAGCTGCCGTTCCAGCCATCCTTGTGAATCATGATGCTGGCAGTGCGGACAGTTTCGATGCCCGCAGGAATGGGGAAACGTTGCGTGTGTTCCGCAGCCTGAGCACCGAACCAGGAATACCGGGCTCTCTTGGGTACGACAGGTACGCATCGCTTGCAGTGCCTTCTCGTGCCCAGGTAACAGTAGATTTCCATACTGCTGGTACAGCTCGTCGCTGAAGAGTTTGATGAGTTTTGACAACAGGATCATTGCTCATCCGCCCAGCGGAGAGAGAAAGAGCTCAACATCAGCCTGAGCATTTCAGTCGCATTGGTGCTGGTGACGTTGGTCAGCTGTGCATATCGAGCCGTTGTTTCGGGGCGTGCATGACCGAGGATCGATTGAATCTCCCGCAGGTCGACCCCAAGCTCGAGAAGGTGGGTGGCATAGCTGTGGCGCAGAGAGTGCATCGAGATTTTCCGTCGGATGCCGCTGTCTGCGACCGCCGCCTTGATAGCAGCCTGCACACCGCCTCTGTCCATCGGGCTCTCGGCTTTGCGGATTCGACGTGAGTTGCCGAGACAGTTCGGAAACAGCAACCGAGGATTGCGATGGGTTATCCAGAACCGGCGCAAAGCCTCCAGGGTCACCTCAGGCAACGGCACAAAGCGGTCTTTGCCACCCTTCGCACTGCGAATATGCACACGGAGACGTTCACCGTCGATATCGCCAACCTCCAGTTGCAGGGCCTCACCCAAGCGCAGTCCCATGCTGTAGGTGGTGAGAAAGAAAATGCGATAGCGCAGTTTTCGAGTGATGTTGATGACCTTGAACGTCTCCTCTTGAGTCAGGATGTCCGGCAGGCTGCGAACCGTTGGCGGCTTGACGATCGTCACCCAATCCCACGCCTTGTTCAGCACATGGCGATAGAAGAACTGGAGGCCGCACCGATCCAGCTTGACGGTGCTCCATGAGTGCGATTTCACAAGTCCAGCGAAGTAGTCCTTCAAATCGTCCGCCGTCAGCTCGTCTGGACAGCGGTCGAAGAAGGTCGCCACACGACGAACTGCACGAGTGTATGCCTCGATCGTTTTCGGCCGTGAGCCCTGCAGGACAAGGCACTGTTGCATCTTCTCGAAGAGTGGCTCGAAACGTTTCTGTTCTGTAGAATCCATGCTTGTAATCTCCCTTTCTGATCCATTGGGTTTTGTCGATTGCCTGGACATCAGGCTGGGAGATTATGTGTCGAAATCTGCCGCGCTAGCGGCTTCGTCCAACAACTCATTCCAGCGGACCACCACCCGCGGCGGCCGCGGACCCGGTCCGCTGAATTCGAAACGTTATACGGCAAGAGGAGATCGGCTCTAGCCAATGCCAACGAAAAACGAAATCGCTGTCTTCATTACTTCTGGCGCTGCTACTTGTGATGAGTGCAAGGAAGAGCTGGGACGTAAGGCATGGATCCGCTCACTGGAGGGAAGGAAACCCCTCTGTCTCTCCTGTGCCGACCTCGATCACCTCGTTTTTCTCCCGGCGGGCAGCGTTGCCCTGACCCGCCGGAACCTGAGCATAACGTTAGGCCCCTGAAGAGCCAACCTATGAATAGACACCTTGATCCAGAAATCCCGAACTTGGCTGTGCTTCGTCG
>DAOUUR010000141.1 GCA_030668045.1 bacterium | reverse complement strand
TTGGCCCGGCTCCGGACATTGGGCCAAAAACAGCGCTTCTAACTGGTTCGATTCTTTCCAACACCGTCACGGCAGCCCTCAAGTTTGTGATCTATCGCGGATCGACCGAGACTTTCAATTGTATCGTGACTGGAACAAGGCTAGCGGCAAACTAGGGAGAGCAATGTAATTTCCGGTTGCGGACTTTTAGGGTTGCAGACTCTCGCAGATAAGACTAAGTTTGTTACCGGAGCAAATTGATGGGACGTAATCCAAGATCAAAGTCATCGCGCCAGCACAAGCATACCGACTATTCCGCTGTGTCGGAAGTCAGGAATGAAGGTTTCCTCTTTGATCTCCTGGAGAAAACCGATACCGAACCGTTCCTGTTAGTTCTCGATGAAGTACAGGACCCGCACAATCTTGGAGCCTGCCTCCGTACCGCCGATGCTGCCGGGGTCGATGCGGTGATTGCTCCGAAGGACCGAGCTGTATCGCTGACTGAGACGGTCTGTCGAGTTGCCTGCGGAGGGGCCGAAAGTGTTCCGTATGTTCAGGTGACAAATCTTGCCCGCACCCTCAAACATCTCAAGGCTGCTGGTGTCTGGTTGGTCGGCACCAGTGATCAGGCTGAGCAGTCGCTCCATGAAATAGATATGACCGGTCCGCTGGCGATTGTTATGGGTGCCGAAGGGAAAGGTCTGCGGCGGCTGACTGGCGAGAATTGCGATTTTCTGGTATCGATTCCTATGTCTGGTTCGGTCGGATGTCTCAACGTCTCGGTCGCGACCGGTGTCTGTTTGTTCGAGGCGGTCCGTCAACGCACGAAGCCTGACAGCAAGAAGTAATTGCCTTCGGTCTACCGCTTATCTTTCGTTGTTACATATTGGTTGCAGAGTACGGCCTGCCTTGCTTTAATTAACGGTAATTTTGACTACCCGAACGGAGTGATACCAAATGAATCCCACGCTCATAGCCGGTACGGTTATCGTCAATCTGGCTCTGATCAGCTACACTATCGCAATCGTCACCGAGCAGAGAAAGCATCGGATCAGTAGATTTGTCCTGACCTTCCTGATGGCGGGAGTGGTTCTTGATATCGTCGCGACTGCCTGTATGATAATCGGCTCACCCAATTCTCCGTTTTCGCTTCATGGTTTTGTGGGGTATTCCTCGCTGACCGGTATGCTGATTGATGCTATTCTGATCTGGCGATACTGGGGTAGCCACAAGGATGAAATCGTTCCTCCCCGGCTGCATCTCTACACGCGAATAGCATACGGATGGTGGGTCTGCGCTTATATCACCGGTGCGCTACTGGTGATGCTGAAGTAATTGTCGAGCTACTGTGGCCTTGTCCGGTCTCAGGCGAATCGTCTCATCAGGCCCACAACTTTGCCGGCGATCCGAAATTCTGGGGACCGGCGATTGATATAAATCGGCGAGAGCTGTTCGTTCTCGGGTTGTAGCCGGACCCGATTGCCTTCAGGATAGTACGTTTTCACAGTCGCCTCATCGCCAATTATTGCTACGATAATTTCGCCCTTTTTTGCGACAGCCTGTTTCCGTACAATAACAATGTCGCCATCTAAAATCCCGGCATCTTTCATAGAGTCACCGACAACTCTCAGGGTGAATGAATCGCCTTTGGGCAGGAACGATAGATCAACCACGATTTCGCTCTCGATATTTTCAATCGCATCAATAGGTGCGCCAGCGGGAACAGTACCGACCAATGGCAACCGTCCTGCTCCTTCGGTCAACGATTGAGTCAGCTCAAGGCCGCGGGATACGAACTCGTTTTTCTTGAGATACCCTTTCTTGATCAGAGCAGTGAGATGTGCTCTCACACCGTTGGTCGAATTGATGCCAAACTCGTCACCAATCTCCCGAATAGTGGGGGAGACGCCTCTATTTGTAATGAGGTTCTTGATATAATTGTAAATGGCTCGTTGCCGATCGGTTAGTTTTGGTCGTTCCATTTTGTCACCTATGATTGCAGGCACTCAGCCTGAACGATCCTTATCATATCTATCGACCAAATAGTGCTCATTTGTGTATATGTCAAGAGGAAATCGACCAACACAGTGAAATGTGATATTGATTCTATAGGAGGCTGAGCTTCGTCAGCCGCCTATACTGTCACCGGTGAAAGGCACAAAGCGAACTGGAATGATGCTTTTCTTTGTTATTTTTCCTTCGATTTTTTCAACCAGCAGTAACTCCTGATAATCGGTCCCAACTGGAATCACCATCCTGCCGCCTTCAGCTAATTGCTCCAGCAGTGGCGGCGGAATTCTTGGTGGTGCAGCAGTCACAATGATGGCATCGAATGGAGCTTCACTTTCCCAGCCGATGTAGCCATCGCCAGCCCGAACCGTGATGTTTTCGTAACCGAGCGCCTCAAGCAGGCTGTCGGCACGATTGGCCAGTAACTCGATGATTTCAATTGTGAACACTTGGTTCGCCAACTCGGCCAGGATCGCGGCTTGGTAACCGGAACCAGTGCCGATTTCGAGGACTTTTTCGCCACCTTCTAACTGCAGCAGTTCTGTCATCAGAGCAACAATGTATGGTTGCGAGATTGTCTGGTTTTCGCCGATAGGGAGCGGTTGGTCAATATAGGCGTATTGTTTATAACGATCCGGTATGAACTTGTGACGCTCGACTTCAAGTAATGCTTTAAGGGTTGTTTTGTGATGTATGCCACGAGCTTCAATCTGGGTAGTGACCATTCTCCGGCGGGCCCGGGTGTACTTGTTATCCGTTCCATCAGCCGGTGAGCAGCTCACCAGGATAGCAACGGCCAGGATATAGGTCATACCTGTCGATAACAGCGCTCGATTTCGGTTCACAGTATCACCTCCTCAACGGAACCAACTCTGAGTACATGCGGCTGTTTACAATCAAATCAATGACCACACAAAACTCAACGATAATGTGATGTCGATTTCCGCAATTGACTTCCGTCTTTGCGGAGTGTTATCATGATTTCAACATGAATTCAACCGATCTCGACATCTTGTATACGAATATTGGCCGAGGCCATCCGTTCTATTTGGACGGTATCATCGAAGTTCTTTCAACCCGGGAACAGGCGAGCTGTGTATCCAGCCAACGCGATGTATTCGATATCTCGACCGGTCTGTCGCTGGCGGCGTGGCGGTTGGCTCGCTGGTTGTATCGGAGGGGATCATCGCCAGGGGTGGTAGGCTCGGCTTATCGCTGGATTAGGTCGGGGAATGATTACAATCGTCCCGGCACCATGCTCAATTTGATGGCCGGACAGATACGGCGTAAGTATGCCGATGATACCGCTCCCCTGATCGTGGCGCACCCTATCCTGGTGGCCTGCCTGCGGGGTCGCGCCAATCTGATCTACCAGCACGGAGAATTGGTGACGCCTTCGGAAGCAGTGGTACATGGAGCGGAGAAAATATTGGTGCCGACCGACGATGCGGCCAGACCGTTTATCCGGGCAGGGTACTCACCGGACGACTTGATTGTCTCGGGACTGTTCATTGAACCGGCACTGGTGAATCTGGCTACCGATGCGTACGATGCTCGCCTGAAACGGCTGGCATCTAATCAGCCGCTGACTGGCGCGTTCTTTTCATCCGGGGCCGAACCAAAACATCATGTAGAACAGATTGTCACGGCGGTTGGTTCGGTGATTCGATGCGGAGGAAGGGCGATTGTTTTTGCTCAACATGGTGGCCGACTGGTGAGGGCGGTTCGAGGACATCTGGCCGAAGCTTCCGTTCACTTGAGCGAAATTAGTCCCGGTGATTCGTGCCCGCCCAGACCTGATTCGGCGGTGCTCGTCTGCTATAGTAATAGACGTGAGATTGATGTTCTCACCGCGATGTCTTTTGAACAGTTTGACTATTTGGTGTCACCTTCGCATGAGCGAACCAACTGGGCGATCGGGTTGGGGCTGCCAATGTTTGTAATTGGTCCGCCTATCGGGCCGTTTGCGCCGCTCAATCGGGACCTGTTGATTAGAACCCAGATTGCTTGTGAATTGGATTCTACTCATAGAGCCTGTGATCTTGGGGATATCGTCGCGGCGTTTCGTAGTTCCGGCGAACTGGCTGCAATGGCCGCTCGTGGCTGGGGACAATATCGGATTGATGGCTTCGGAAATGCAGTGGATTTTTTGCTTAACAACTGAGACTGCAGGTTGTACCATAATATTGACAGGAGAGGTGTAACAATACATGAATAATTGTAGGTTTGGTTACTATACTTTGTGGAAGGATACAGATTGATGCGGTTGATCGGCACCGATGGCACCAAGCTCTACTCCTGGGAGTTGAAACCGGGTAAATATGTGCTGGGACGTACGCCCACGTGTCATTTCTTTGTTCCGTCCAAGACGATCTCCAGAAAACATGCCGAGATTACGTTGGACGACGGTGTCGATTACTGTATGCTCACCGATCTGGAGAGTCATAACGGGACTCTTGTTAATGGCGAGAAGATCAGCTCTCAGATTCGGATCAAGTCCGGAGATCGGATCAATTTCGGCGATGTTGAGTTCCGACTGGCCGAGGATGCCGACGGCAGCACCAGGACGAGCGCTCCGGGTATCACCAGACCGGCAGAGAAAGAGCCGGAGAAGTCGGTCTTCCTCTCTATCAACGAAGCGCTGAAGCCGCTTCCGTCGAAAATTACAGATATTCCCGAGCTCTATCCAACTTTGTCGGAGTTGGCCAGAATCTTGGTCCTTGATCAGCCTCGGGAGGCAATGTTGGAGCACGCGCTCAGTCTTGTCGCCAAAGTTGTTCCGGCTGAACGATTGGCCGTGCTGTTTACATCGGATGATTACACGGAGATTTACCCGGCTGCGACTCTTCTACCGGGGGGGAAAGACCCTGGCCATTTTACTCTGTCGCGGACGATCATCGGCGAAATATTGACCAACAAGAACGCAATCCTGATTGGCGATGCAGCTATCGATCCTCGATTTGCAAAGCAACAGTCGATCATTCTTTCGGAACTCAAATCGGCGATGGCGGTGCCGTTGTTTGATGAAGGCGAAGTGCTAGGGATTCTCTACGTTGACACAACCAATCCATTGCATCACTACAGTGATGACTACCTCCGGTTGCTGGCGACATTCGGAAATATTATTGCATCGCGTATTGCCAACTATCAACTCCTCAGTGATCGTGAGGAAAAGCGTGTGATCGATGCCGAGTTACGGCGAGCTTCGGCAATTCAGAAAAGTATGCTCACCGGTGAAGTTCCTACTCTGGAAGGATACAGCGTTCAACCGTTTCTGGAACCTTCCCTGTCTGTTGGCGGTGATCTATACGATGTCTGCGTGTTGCCCGATGGTCGCTTGCTTTTTCTGGTGGCCGATGTCAGTGGCAAAGGAACCGGTGCGGCGTTACTGATGTCAAACCTGTTGGCGTCATTTCGGACCTGGTACACTTCGGCCGATTTCGATCTACTGCAAGTGGTCCAACAAGTTTCCGGACAATTGCATAGGTACACGCCACCAGAGATGTTTGCCACCCTGATGATTGGTGTTGTCGATCCGGTCAGCCATCAGATTTCGTTTGTCAACGCAGGACACAATCCACCGATAATGCGACGAACAGACGGTTCTATCGAATTGCTGGAGCCGACCGGATTCATGATTGGTGCCTTCGCTTCGGGAGACTGGGAAAACAAATCAATCAAGATGAACACCGGCGACCTTCTGACAATCTTCTCCGATGGTGTTACCGAAGCTGAGAATGAAAATGACATACAATACTCCGATGAACGTTTGGAACAGTTTCTCTCCGGCATTGAGAATACAACTCCCGAAAAAGCAAGCCGGATGTTAGTGGCCGACATCATGAAATTCACCGAGGGCGCTCCACAGTCGGATGACATTACGATACTCATGATTAGAAGGGATTGATAATGCTTAAAGCCGGTCAGGATTTCGCCCACTTCAAAATAATCAGGAAACTCGGCGAAGGTGGCATGGGACAGGTCTTTTTGGCAGAGGATACGAAGCTCGGCCGTCAGGTTGGGCTGAAAATCCTCGTCTCGGAATTCTTTGACGATGCTGAGCGCAGGGAGCGGTTTAATCGTGAGGCTCAGATGGCTGCGCGGATAAATCATCCCGGCGTTATGAGTATCCATGATATCGGTTCGGCAATTTTGCCGGAGTCCGACCGAGAGCTTCACTATATTGTGACCGAATACATCGAAGGCGAGCAGTTGACCGAGTATCTGCGCGACAGTAAGTCGGGATTGACGGAGGTGATTCGTCTTAGTGAGAAGATTGCCTCGGGTCTGGCCGCGGCGCATAAGCTGGGTATTGTGCATCGTGATATCAAAGCAGATAATATTATGATCAACGCCGAGGGTGAACCGAGAATCCTCGATTTTGGACTGGCCAAGCCGTTTGACTCAGGTTTCGGCGATGAGACCTCCGATGGAACTGCAACGATATCGAAAGAACTAACACGAGCCGGGAAAATTCTGGGGACGGTGTCTTATATGTCACCCGAACAGGCGCAGGGGCAACCGGTTGATGCGCGTTCGGACCTGTTTTCA
>DAOUUR010000104.1 GCA_030668045.1 bacterium | reverse complement strand
TGATCACTCCAATCGCGATGGAGAAAGAGCTTCGTTTTGCAATCCGCGAGGGTGGCCGGACGGTTGGCGCTGGTGTCATTGCCGAAGTACTGGATGTTTAATAGGGAATGAGTTGACGATGGACGTGCAGAAAATCAGAATACGGCTTAAAGCCTACGATCATTATTCGTTGGACAAGTCCACCAAGGAGATCGCTCGTACGGTGATCCGAACCGGTGCCAAAATTGTTGGCCCGATTCCGCTTCCAACAAGGCGGACTGTTTATACCGTGCTTCGTTCACCCCACGTTGATAAAAAATCCCGCGAACAGTTTGAGACGAGGGTGCATAAGCGCCTTATCGACATCTATGAATCAACACCTCAGACGGTAGACGCGCTGATGAAGCTCGACCTGCCGGCTGGAGTTGACGTGGAGATCAAGACCTGACAGGGCTTTTGATATGAGAGAGATACTAGGCAAGAAACTCGGAATGACGCGGATATTTACGGAATCCGGCGAGGCTGTCCCAGTGACGGTTATTGAAGCCGGTCCGTGTCCGATCGTACAGAAAAAAACAGTCGACAACGACGGCTACGATGCATACCAGGTCGGTTTTGGCCAGAAGCATCAGCGTCGTGTCAACAAGCCGTGGGCCGGTCTGTTTGCCGCTTCGGGCAAGGAGCCGACACGTTACCTTCGCGAAATCCGTTTCGACGATGGTGACCTTGAGGTCGGCGCTGAAGTGAAAGTAACTGCCTTCCACACAGGAGAACGGGTTGATGTGACCGGTATCTCGCGTGGTCTCGGTTTTGCCGGCGTTATGAAACGTCATGGCTTCTCCGGTGGGCAGGCTACTCACGGTCAGTCTGATCGGATGCGCGCACCCGGTTCGATCGGTCAGTCGTCTTATCCGTCGCGCGTGTTCAAGGGCATGAAAATGGCTGGACGCATGGGCAAGGATAAGGTTACTGTTTTGAACCTGGAAATCGTCCAGATAATTGACGACCAGAATCTGATGTTGGTTAAAGGCGCTGTGCCGGGTCACCGGGGCAGTCTGGTGAAAATACGCACCACGAACCGCGGGTAGGATGGATTGTGTCGATGAATGCTAAAGTATATGATCAGAACGGAAAAGAAGTTGGTACGGTTGACCTGAAGCCGGAGATATTTGATATTGATCCGCGCGAAGCAGTGGTCCACCAGTACATAACCAACTATCTGGCCCGGCAGCGTCAAGGCAACGCCAGTACCAAGACGCGTAAAGATGTTCGTGGCGGCGGTCGCAAACCGTGGCGCCAAAAAGGAACCGGTCGTGCCAGAGCCGGTACCATTCGGTCCCCGCTGTGGCGTGGAGGTGGTACTATTTTTGGCCCGTCCCCCCGTTCTTATGGCTACGAGATGCCTCGCAAGATGAAACGGCTGGCGATGAAATCGATTTTCTCCGACAAGGCTCGGTCCGAGCGGATAAAGGTCCTTGACGGACTTCAGTTTGAGGAAATCAAGACCAAAGCTTTTGCCGGTCTGTTGACCAGGCTGGAGCTGGAAGGCCGCAAGTGTGTCGTGCTTGATGAAGGTACCAATCGGAATGCTGTCCTCTCAAGTCGCAATCTTGAGAAGGTGCAATTTTGCAGGGCTTCCCTTATCAATGGCTATGATCTGCTCAACGCTGATTATCTGGTCATAACCAAGGCCGGTCTTGAAAAGGTCGAGGAGGTGTTCGCATGAGAACCGATCCGAGACATATCATCAAGACGCATATCTCGACGGAACGATCCACGAAGTTGCGCGAGGAAAACAACGAGTATGTTTTTGAGGTCTCCAAGGCGGCCAACAAGTATGTCATCAAGCAGGCTGTGGAAGAGGCTTTTAAGGTCAAAGTTGCGACGGTACGCACTATGATTATGCCCGGCAAGCTGAAACGAATGGGCCGTAACGAAGGTAAAACACCGACGTGGAAAAAAGCCGTTGTGCGACTTAAAGAAGGCGAAGTAATAAGTGTTTTTGAGAATTAGTAACCTGAAGCTGGTGATTTGATATGGCTGTTAAAAAGTTTCGACCGGTAACTCCATCGCTGAGGTTCCGAACTGTTCCCGCTTTCGAGGAGATAACCTCGGCAGTCCCGGAAAAATCGTTGCTGGAGCCGTTGAGTAAGAGTGGCGGTCGTAACAACAAAGGACGGATTACTGCCTACTGTCGCGGTGGTGGACATAAGAGGCATTATCGTCTGATCGATTTTAAGCGCAACAAACATAATATCCCGGCAAGGGTAGCATCAATAGAATATGATCCCAACCGGTCGGCTAGAATTGCACTGCTGCATTATGTAGATGGTGAGAAGCGCTATATCCTGGCTCCGGTGGATGTGAAGGTTGATGATGTTCTGATCTCTGGAGAAACTGCTGAGTTCCGTCCGGGGAACGCTATGCCGATGGCCAACATGCTTCTCGGTACTGCGGTGCACAATATTGAGCTTCGTCCCGGCAAAGGCGGCCAGATGGTACGTTCGGCTGGTTCGGCTGCTCAGTTAGTGGCGCGCGAAGGTGGCAAAGTTGCTCTTAAGATGCCCTCCGGTGAGGTTCGTACTGTGCCGGAAAAATGTTTCGCGACTATCGGACAGATATCGAATGTTGACCACAAGAACCTTGTGTGGGGTAAGGCTGGCGCTTCGCGTTGGCGTGGACGTCGCCCTTCGGTACGCGGCGTTGCAATGAACCCGGTTGACCATCCGATGGGTGGTGGTGAGGGTCGCAGTTCTGGTGGACGTCACCCATGTACGCCGTGGGGTAAGGCTACCAAGGGTCTTAAGACTCGGAAGAAGCGGAAATCGACCGCTCATATAATCGAACGACGGAAAACGAAGAAGAAGTAACGGAGAACATAGAATATGCCGCGTTCACTGAAAAAAGGACCATTTGTCGATGATCATTTGCTCCAGAAGGTCACAGCTCTGAATGAGAGTGGTGAGAAGAGGGTCATTAAGACCTGGTCACGCCGTTCTACCATTCTGCCGGAATTCGTTGGGCATACATTGGCGGTCCACACGGGAAATAAGTTTATTCCCATTTATTTAACTGAGAATATGGTCGGCCATAAGTTGGGTGAGTTTGCCCCGACCCGAACGTTTCGGGGTCATGGTGGCAGGCTGGCTGAGCGAGCAACAAAGTTGAAAGGTTGAGGACGGTAAGCCATGTTGGTGAAAGCTAATGCACGACTCAAATATGTCAGTATTCCGCCTCGGAAAATGAGGTTGGTGGCTGATGTGGTCAAAGGGATGCCGGTTGAGAAGGCTCTCAATATCCTCAATTTCACGCCCAAGATTGCTGCCCATCATATCGCCAAGACACTGAAGTCTGCGGCGGCGAACGCTTTGTCGGTGGAGGGGACAGATAACCTCAAGCCGTAAGACCTGATTGTCAGCAATATCATTGTTGATGCCGCCCCGACGCACAAGAGGATCAGGTTTCAGTCGATGGGCCGTGTCTTCCGCTACAAGAAGCGATTCTGTCACTTGACAGTGCTGCTTGAAGGTGAGGCCGAAGCGGTAGAGACCAAGAAGGCGGCCGGAAGGTCACGTAAGAAAAAAGATGAAAGCTCCGAGGAGACCGCTGCCAAGGCTCAGGATACAACCGAAGCCGCCTCTTCAAAGAGTAGCAAGAAAACCTCCTCCCCAATAGGGAGCGTGACTAAACAGAAGACGAAAAAAACATCCTCAAAATCATCCGCTGGACGCAACGTAGGTGTCAAGAAGACCACTACTCAGCAGCGTCGGGGTGATCGTTGAGGATTACCAAGATATTGACCGTAAGGAGATAAGTTTGGGACAGAAGACTCATCCAGTAGGTTTCAGGCTCGGTGTCATAAAGACATGGAATAGCCGTTGGTTCGCCAGCGACAGAAAATTTGCCGATCTGGTAATCGAAGATATGATGGTGAAGAAGTATATCACGAGGCGGCTTGATAACGCCGGCATTGCCGAAGTTAACATCTCCCGCGCTTCGAAGAGAGTCACCGTCGATATCCACACGGCCCGACCGGGTATTGTAATCGGTCGCAAAGGAGCCGAGGTGGACAAGCTCCGTGAAGAGCTGCAGCTTCTGACCCAAAAAGATATTATGCTCAATATCGTGGAAGTTCGGCGTCCTGAGCTTGCAGCCAAGTTGGTTGCCGACTCCATTGCTCGCCAGTTGGAGGGACGTATCTCGTTCCGCCGCGCCATGAAGAAAGCCGTTGCCGCTACTATGAAAATGGGTGCGGTCGGTATCAAGGTGCAGTGTGGTGGACGTTTGGGTGGTGCGGAAATCGCTCGCTCCGAGAAGTACCGGGCTGGCCGCGTGCCGCTTCATACGTTGCGGGCTGATATCGACTATGCAGTTTCCACCGCTAGTACGACCTATGGTTGTATTGGCGTCAAAGTCTGGATCTGCAAAGGAGAAATTCTCGACCGTGCCCAATTCTTCAAGGGTGAAGAAGAGAAGAAGACTGATATTCCTGAGGCAGCTGCTGGACCAAAACGTCCGAGACGTGGCGAAAAAGGTCGCCAGCGTCCGCGCGGAAGAGTCCGTCGTCCGGCAACCGGTGGTCAGGGTGAACACGCACCGAGAGGACGGAGACCCGATGCGGCGGCAGCCAAACCTTCAGGCGAGACCAAGCCGAGACCAGCAACGAAGCCCCCGTCAGATGACGGTGGCAAAAAGAAATCTGATAATACCAAGTGATCTGGAGATATAGAAAATGTTGATGCCCAAGAAAACCAAATTTCGCAAACAGCAGCGAGGCCGTATGCGCGGCAAAGCTAAGGGTGGATTTGCTGTCGATTTTGGTGAATTTGGTTTGAAAGCTTTGGAACCATGCTGGATGACTAACCGGCAAATAGAAGCAGCCCGTGTGGCAATGACTCGTTATATCAAGCGTGGTGGCAAAGTGTGGATTCGCATTTTTCCTGACAAACCGGTCACCAAGAAACCGGCGGAAACTCGCATGGGTAAAGGAAAGGGCGCTCCCGAGTATTGGGTAGCTGTCATCAAGCCCGGCCGTGTACTCTTCGAGATCGAAGGTGTCACGCAAGCGCAGGCCAAAGAAGCGCTGCGCCTGGCTGCCAACAAGCTGCCGGTGAGAACCAAGTTCGTAACCCGTGAAGAAACGTCGGGAGCCTGATTATGCCGAAGACACAGCAACTTAGAGAAATGACCCGGGAAGAGCTTGTTCAGAAGAAGAATGAACTGCTCGATGAGCGTTTTAACCTCAATATGAGAAAATCGCTGAAAGCTCTGGATAATCCGCTTCGCTTGAGGCATATCCGTCGGGAGATCGCCAGTATTGTGACTATCTTGAAAGAAGATGAACTCAAGATTAGAAAGCTGGCTGATCGCACGACGTCAATTTTGCCGAGTGCCGATTCGAAGAAAAAAGAGCGGAAGCCCAGCAAGGATAAAAAGGAATAAGGTGCCGTAGATGACTGATACTGAAAAAAGAAACCGGCGCAAAGTTCGACAGGGGACAGTTGTCTCCACCAGCATGGACAAGACTATCATCGTACGGGTTGATCGCACTATGCGGCATCCGCTCTATGATAAAGTTATCAAAAGCTCTTCCAAGCTGCATGCGCACGACGCCGTCAATGATGCCAAAATGGGCGATGTTGTCCGAGTCATGGAGACCAGGCCGATCTCCAAGTCAAAATGCTGGCGGTTGGTTGATATTGTGGAACGGGCCAAATAGACGGAACGAAGACGACACTGTTGTTTTTACTGAGCAGGTGATAGATAGATGATTCAGGAATTTACAATGCTTGCGGTAGCCGATAACTCGGGAGCAAAAAAAGCTATGTGCTTTCGTATCCTCGGTGGCCGAAAGAAGTCAGCCGAGGTCGGCGATATTATCGTGGTGACGGTCAAAGAGGCCATCCCTGGTGGTACTGTGAAGAAATCGGAAGTCTGCAAGGCGGTTGTCGTGCGGACTAAGGCTCCGTTGCGACGCAAGGACGGGTCACTGATCCGGTTCTCGGACAACGCGGCAGTCATCATTAATGATCAGAAAGAGCCACGCGGTACTCGTATCTTTGGTCCGGTGGCCAGGGAACTGCGCGAGAAGCAGTTCATGAAAATACTTTCACTCGCTCCCGAAGTGCTTTGAGAGGTTAGACTAGTATGCGTATCAAAAAAGGAGATACCGTTTTCGTCCGCACCGGGGCCGACAAAGGCAAAACCGGCAAGGTACTTAGCGTCGATGTTGGTAAGAAATCGCTGGTGATCGAAGGTATCAATATGAGAAACAAGCACCAGCGTCCGACCCAGAAACAACCCAAAGGCGGGATTGTCTCAATGGAGCAACCCATTCATCTTAGTAATGTCGCTATATACAGCTCCTCGCTGTCGGGTCCTACCAAGGTAGCCTCCCGGGTCATTACCGAGGGCAACAAGAAGAAGCGAGTCCGTGTTTGCCGCAAGACCGGAGAGGAGATATAAGGGTAGTTGGTTATGGCCAGACTGAAAGAAATATATACCGAGCAGATCGTCCCCAAGCTGATGAAGGAGAATAAGTACTCCTCTATCATGCAGGTCCCTCAGATCGAGAAGGTTACTATCAATATTGGGGTCGGCGAAGCTACCCAGACACCGAAGTCGCTGGAAGCGGCGGTCGGTGATCTCCAGAAAATTACCGGTAGAAAACCTCGTATCACCCGCGCCAGAAAAAGCATCTCCAATTTCAAGTTGCGCGAGGGTACACCTATTGGTTGTATGACGACATTGCGCCGCGGTGTTATGTACGAATTCCTCGACCGGCTGATCAACATCGCCATGCCGCGGATTCGTGACTTTCGCGGTATTAGCCCAAAGGGATTTGACGGTCGTGGCAATTACAATTTGGGATTGCCCGAGCAAATTATTTTCCCTGAGATAGAATACGATTAAATCGACAAGATTCGCGGAATGAACATCACCATTACGACAACTGCTCGGACTGATGACGAGGCCCGGCAGCTTCTTACGTCGATGGGGATGCCGTTTCGAAAGTAGGTGACTGATGGCAAAAACGTGTTTGATACAAAAGCAACAACGTAAGCCGAAATTCAAAGTGCGCCAGTATAGCCGCTGTCGCCGGTGCGGCCGCCCGCGCGCGTTTATGCGTCGTTTCGGGCTGTGTCGTATCTGTTTTAGAGATATGGCTCTGGCTGGCGATCTCCCAGGAGTCGTCAAGTCCAGTTGGTAAGAGTATAGAACAACAGCTTTTTGGAGTAGTAATATATGAGTATGACCGATCCCATTGCCGACCTGTTGACCAGGATTCGGAATGGCTACAAAGCAAAAAAGAATGCCGTTGATATCCCCGCCTCTAACGTGAAACGGGAAATCGTCCGCATCCTTATCGAGAACAAGTACATCAAGGATGTGATTGAACTGCCGGACAACAAGCAGGGAATCCTTCGTATCTATTTGCAGTACGCTCGCGACGACGAACCAGTTGTCAAGGGGATACAGCGTATCTCCAGCCCGGGATTGCGGAATTACTCCGATGCCGAGCAGGTACGCCGGTCGACCTTCAATACCCGAGG
>DAOUUR010000333.1 GCA_030668045.1 bacterium | reverse complement strand
GCAACGTTCTGACCCGTGCCATGATCAGTTGCGAAATGAACCATTTTGCTGTGAGAGCGCCCCTGGCCAACGTCCTTTCCCATGCCCGGGGGGTTCGTACATTAGGATGCGCCACTCAAGCAATAACGTTGGTCGCTTCCGGTTCCATCGACGCGCATCTCGATTTGCGTGACCGCCTTACACCTGAGAACTTCCTGGCCCCCTCTCTCATTCTCACCGAGGCGGGAGGAACCATATCCGGGTCGGACGGAGAACCGATCCCTGATATCACAGACCTGACGCAGCGTTTTTCGATCATTGCCAGCGGGTCATCCGAACTGCACGCAATACTTATTCAACAATTGAAAGGTTGTACTAGCGTATGCACATAACAGTTGAAACAGCAATTCAAACCATCACGAACACTGTACCACCTGCTGTGATACTGGCTGCTGGCGAGGGGCACCGACTGAACGGAGTGAATGGAGGTAGCCCAAAGCCTCTTACCCCGGTGCTCGGCCTGACTCTCCTGGAAAGAGCCATTTTGTCATGCAAAGAGGTTGGGATCCTGGAGTTCTATGTGGTGATTGGATATCATGCGGACAAAATGATCCCTTACCTAGATGCTCTCGAGCAGAGATTATCCCTCTTAATCAAACCAGTAGAGAACCCGAATTGGAGAGAGGGGAATGGATCCTCGACCCTTTCAGCAGCTCCCTACATAAGTCGTCCCTTTTTGCTGTTGATGTGTGATCACCTCTTCGATCCTGCGATTTTGCAGCTGCTGCTTACAACAGGAAATAATACGGCAGACTGTCTGCTGGCAGTTGATCGTCATACTGATCGTGTGTTTGATCTGGATGACGCTACCAAAGTCCAGTTGGACGGAGATGTCATTACCGGAATTGGCAAGGAAAAGGACTCCTTCGATGCTGTAGATACCGGACTCTTCCTCTGTCAACCCTCTCTGTTTGATGCTCTGGAGGTTGCCAAGGATAGAGGGCAACACTCCCTTTCAGCCGGGCTCGTTGAGTTGATAAGGAGTCGTGAGTTCCGAGCCGTCACAATTGGCGAACGGTTTTGGTTCGACGTTGACACGCCGAAGAGTCTGAGTCTTGCCAAGAGGGCCTTGCTGCAGAGTCTATCAAAACCCGACGAAGATGGTTTCATTTCCCGTTATCTGAACCGTCCGGTGTCGCGCCGAATCTCCGAGGTACTAGTCCGCACTCCTATCAACCCCAACGGAATCTCTCTGCTGAGCTTAGCGGTCGGCATCGTTGGGGCAGTCATGTTCTGTCTGGGCGAATATATCTGGACGATCCTAGCCGGTCTGGTGATCCAGCTATCTTCAATCGTTGACGGATGCGATGGCGAGGTTGCCAGGCTCAGATTCCAGTCGAGCAAGTTCGGTGGGTGGTTTGATACAATTCTGGACAGGTATGCTGACACAGCGATAGTGGCCGGCGTCTCTTTCGGATATTGGCTTGCTCACCCACACGCAGCCGTATGGCTGGGTGCGATATTCACTCTGACGGGCTTCATCATGGCAAGTTACACCAAGAAGGAGTTTGTGATTCGCTATCAGTCGAAGCCTCCAAGTGGTCTATTCGGAAAGCTCATCAAGAGAGACTTGCGAATCTTTGCAATAATGCTTGGTGCTGTTGTCAACCTGCCGTACGAGATTATGTTATTGGTGGGCCTCTTGTCTCACGTTGGGATCGGATGGGTCCTACTGAAGGGTCATAGACAAATGAGGTGACAGCGGCAGCGAGTGCTGGTTTTCATCAGCCATAGTTGATTACCTTCCAACGACTTTCGCTGATGATGGCATAGTATAACTGTATAGCAAATTCAAAATTCACAAAAGTTTGGGGAGAGTGAGGTCCACCCCGCCATTATTCGTAAGTCGGTGTAAGGCAACGGATTGGTCTGAAACGACACATTCCATCGAGTTCCGTTAGTTCGAGCATAGTGCAACCATACCGGCAACTGAAGCTCACAGAAGTTTGGGAAGAGTGAGGTCGGGACCGCTTTTTCATGCCGGGTTTTCGATGATCCAGTTGGGAAACTCGTCTCGTAGAGCCCGCCGATTCTAAAGAGTAAACTGAAGCTGTAATCCAGTATCGGCGATCTCTGACTGTAGAAAGTTGCGAAATTCGTATAACCAACCCCGCCATTTTTGAGTTTGAGTCCCTTCGGCGAGTATGCTGAAGGGCTTTTTGTATGTGGCACTTAGAGTTACGCCGTCAAGCGTGCAGTTCCAATATAGCAAATCGACCACTTCTCGCTTTTCATCATTATTCCGGCTAAGCCAAAGATCTGGAAGCTTTTGCGTGAGTTCTAATATTCTCTCCGCTGTGAAGAGAATGTCCGGTCCGTTGCCATTCAGCGCTTCAAGTTGCGCCTGCAATTGGATCCGTTCTATCGCCCATTTACCGGAGAGAGTAGTCCAGTGTTCGGCTGTGATAGTACTTTCAAGCTTATCCTGGTAAGCTCGTTCAGTCCAGGTCTTGATTTGTCCAAGTCGGATGGTTATTCGCTGTTGTTCTGCATCTACACGCTTAGCCGATGTCTCGTAGCCCCCGCCATTAGCTCATATTTTATTGCAGTACAATGAGATACATTAGTGCTGACGCATCTTTTTTTATTGTATCTATCACATTTACGGTCACCCTGAAAATATTATTTGTGAAATCAGGACTGACATAGAAAGTGGTACAACAAATGAGGTACGTCACACCTGAAGGGTGGGTCACCCGGGGTTCGCAGAAACAAGTTGCAAGAATGCAATTCTCGTGTTACATTGGCATTAGGCAGAGATGAAGGAGATCAGATGCGAACCTTTGTGACAGTAGTTTTCGTTGCTGCAGTTGTCATAAGCTGTTCAAACGACGGCATAGTGACACCCCAGATGGACGGCGACCCAAAGGGAATTTGGGAGGAGCGATTTGTACTAACATACGTGGGCGCCATCGGTCCCATCGATCATCCACCGGAAGAGTATGACGTGGAACTGCTTTCGAGCCTGCATCTGCAAGACGGCCGTTTCAATCTTGTAGTAAGACCCGCTGATGCTGGGGGCCAGCAGATCGAAATCATGGCTAATGGTCGCTATTGCATTCAGGGTGACACGCTTGCCTTGATGACGGATGGTTCCGACACTGACTGTGGGTCGACATCACATCTCTTCAGGTTCAGAGTGTCCGGACATGTGCTACACTTATGCGATGAGCCAAGGATGGTTAATGATAGCATAATGGCAGTTAATCTTCGTCCGCTGCTTTGGCAGTACGGAGACGTTTGGTTCGTTCGGCCTCCCTACAAGAGGTGTGGTAACTTTAGCCGGGGTCAACAACTCCCTGGTACCGGGAGGTCAACCCTTTAGGGTACGCTACACCTTTGACAGGATTTGATCCTACCAAATCAGACAAATAGCACTCTAACCCGATTCACTATTTCCTTGACAATTGGCGTGGGTCCGGAAATCAAGAAAGTTCCAAGGCTGTCAGTAGCACTCCGCCATTATTCCCGTAACTCTTTGTATATTATGTGCTTATGTCGGGACGTCCGACCTGCAACGCAATAAGGCAACCGAACTTTCGTGTCTTTGC
>DAOUUR010000203.1 GCA_030668045.1 bacterium | reverse complement strand
ATCAGAAAAAAAGCGGGAGACGAGGTTCGAACTCGCGACCAACAGCTTGGAAGGCTGTGACTCTACCAGCTGAGTTACTCCCGCATTGCGCAACATTTATTCTATCGAAATCAACCCCATTTTGCAAGCCCTAATATTTTGTGGGCGGCAGACGCCCTCGTCTGCCCCTATAACGTGAAAACGTCATCCCGAGCGGAGTCGAGGGGTAACCCGACACCCTAACTGCGCTGGTCGGCACGCCGCCCCCTAAAATCGATACAAGAGCACCCTTGATCACCTGATCGCCTATGTATGCAAAGGACAAATCTGTCATGGCCGTCTCCAAAAAAACAACTCTACGCCAACCAGATCACCGCTCAAACAATCCACGGCGTCCATCGCACACAAAGACACCGCGAAGCGGAAAAAGCCACTATGTGGCCAAAAAACATATCAATTAACCACCACCAAACCAAAAAAACACCAAACGAACCCATTTCCCAACAAATCACTGGCACCTAACAGCTTGCTCCCCCTGACCTGAGTTGTGGAGATAAGTAGCGCGGTCCGCCGAAGTCGTAGATGCGCCGAGGCATGCGGACGGACCTGCTAAAGACCGTGCCTGCGCTCTTTGCCCTCACGGGACATGGGCTGGATGCCCCAGTGGAGTTTGGAACGGAGGACTTTATAAAACGAGGTCTCTTTGAAGATAATAAAATTGGTCGCGAACGGCGCCTTGCGGATTCTCACCCGGTCGGAATTATCCAATACCACCGATATCTGGCCGTCGAGCGTAATCCCGGCATGTTTGTGGGACGACTGAACCTGCACCTCGATTTCGTCATTGGCATTGAAAATCATGGGGCGCGTATTGAGCGAGAACGAAGAAATTGGTGCGGCGATAATTGCTTCCATCTCCGGATGCACGATCGGTCCGCCCACCGCAAGTGAATAAGCGGTCGAACCGGTCGGAGTGGAGATTACCAGGCCATCGGCCTTGTAGGTCACGATCAGTTCGCCATTGACACTTAAGTTGATATCGACAATCCGGCTGACGGGGCCGTTATCGATGACGACATCATTGAGCGCATACGGACTTTCGAGCTGTTTGTCGCCAATTATCTCGGCCTGGAGCAGCATCCGTTTCTGAATCAGATGTCTTCCCGCAACGATTGCATTAAGAGCCTCGATAAGTCTTTGGCTGGGTACCTGGGTGAGAAATCCGAGCGACCCAAGATTTATACCGAGAATCGGAGTGCCTCTATCACCAACGGCGCGGGCCGAAGCCAGCAGGGTACCATCACCACCGGCGGAGACAAGAATATCGACACCATCTGCCACCGTCTCACAAGAGGCATAGGCGAGGCTGTTGCCGGTGACTTCTTTGATATCGTCGCAGAGTACGAGTTGGTGCGAGTTCTTCTCGGCCCATTCCACAAACGAAAGGACCGACTCCCTGACTCCTTCTCTGGTAATGTTGGCGATCAATCCGAATTTCATAACAATGCCCGGCTACTCATTCCCCGTAAAGAGGTCAGCGTTGGCGGCTCCTTCTTCTGGTTTGGACAATTCACTCCGGCGGAACCGAAGTTTGCTGAAAAAGCGTCCGTTCTTGGCAGGCTTGCCCGATACGATTTCATCGACAAGCCGAACAATACCCTTGGTATCAAGACCGAGTTCACGCAGCAGGATAGAACGGTGCCCATAAGTGACGAAATGATCCGGGATACCCATCGCCATGAACTTGCCACCGAATCCGGTGGACATGAGGTGTGCGGCAACTTTCTGCCCGAACCCTCCGGCCAACTGGCCTTCCTCAATTGTAATGATAACCTTCGCCTGCACGGCCACACGGTCGAGCGACTCCAGATCAAGCGGTTTGACAAAGCGTGCATTGGTGACCGAGACATCGATCCCTTTATTGCTCAATTCCTCCTGCGCCGTCAGGGCAGAATCTACCATCGAGCCAACCGCAAGCAGGGCGATCTCAGTCGGTTCGGTCTGCAACTCCCACTTTCCCCAATCAATCGGGGTGATGTCTTTTGTCATTTCGGTGGGCACCGTGTCGCGTGGATAACGAATCGCAATCGCTCCGGTCAGATCGTTTTCGATTGTATAGTGCAGCATTGATCGCAGTTCGTTGCCATCTTTTGGGGCCGCCAGGGTCAGGTTCGGGATAGAGGATAAATACGCGAGGTCGAACGTACCGTGATGAGTCGGGCCATCCTCCCCCACCAGACCGGCCCGATCCATACAAATTACAACCGGCAGGTTTTGCAGCGCGATATCATGAATGACCTGATCGTATGCCCGCTGCATAAAAGTCGAATAGACCGTCAGGTACGGACGCATCCCTTCTATCGCGAGACCGGCGGCAAAACAAGCGGCATGACCTTCGGCAATACCGACATCGAAAAATCGGTCCGGGAACCGTTCACCAAATTCTACCAACCCGGTACCAGGAGCCATAGCGGCGGTTATAGCGACAACCTTATCGTTCTTTTCAGCCAGTTCGATCATCGTATCACCAAATACCTGAGTATAGGCGAGGCGACCCGTTTTAGATGGCGCTTCGCCGGTCACTTTATCAAACTTACCGACGCCATGAAACTTGGTAGCGTTATCCTCAGCTGGTTCATACCCCTTGCCCTTAACTGTACCGACGTGCAGGAGGATGGGGCCTTTAAGGTTTTTGATATCGTTCAGCGTCTTGACCAGCAGACCGATATCGTGGCCATCAATCGGACCGAGATACCGGAAACCGAGTTTCTCAAAAAACATCCCCGGTATAAGCAAACTCTTGACCGAGTCCTCAATCCGTGAGATAGCGGCGCGGATCTTATCACGACGTTTGAAGCGACCGGTCATCTCCCAGATTTCGTTGCGAAGTTTGTTCAGCTTCTCGTCGGTCATGATGTTGGTCAGATATTTCGACATCGCTCCGACGTTCTTGGAGATCGACCAGGTGTTGTCGTTGAGGATTACCAGCATGTCTCGTTTGGAACTGCCGGCATTGTTGAGGCCTTCAAACGCCAGTCCGCCAGTCATGGCTCCATCGCCAATAACTGCCACAACATGATTGTCCTCACCGGCAGCATCGCGCGCTGTGGCCAATCCGAGGGCCGCTGATATGGAGGTGGAGGCATGTCCGGCACCAAAGTGATCGTGCACCGATTCCGATGGCATGACATACCCACAGATTCCCTTGTACTGTTTGATTGTATGGAAACGATCACGACGGCCAGTCAGGATTTTGTGGGCGTACGTCTGATGGCTGACATCCCAGGTGAATTTGTCGCGGGGACTTTCATATACGTAATGAAGGGCGACAATCAGTTCAACCGCACCAAGATTGGAGGCGAGATGGCCACCGATCTTTGAGACTGTCGAGATAATCTCCTGCCGGACCTCCGAAGCTACACCATCAAGCTCATCAACCCCAAGTTTTTTGAGATCGGCAGGGTCATTTATGTTCGGCAGGTATTTCATAGTGTCTGACTGTCGTCCTAATTATCTCTCCGACCGATAAACAGCGCAATTTCCTTGAGCATTGAGCCGGTGTCGTTATCAACCACCGCCACTGCCTGTTCGATCAACTCGGCGGCATCGCTACGCGCTTGTTCAATACCGACCACCGCCGGATAGGTTGCTTTCAGCCTTTTACTATCGGCACCAACTTTCTTTCCCAGAAGTTTCTGGTCGCCTTCGATGTCGAGGACATCGTCGATAATCTGAAAAGCCAGCCCGATCTTTTCTCCGTAGTCAGTCAGATCTTCCAGAGTGGTCTCCTTGGCTCCGGCAAGGATCGCACCAACCCGCACTGAGCACCGCAGCAGGGCGGCTGTTTTACGGCGATGGATATTGACAATCTCGGCGCGTGATATCTCGTGCCCTTCGGCCTCGATGTCGGCCATCTGACCTCCGAGCATGCCCTGAGTACCGATAGCAAGAGCCAGTTCGGTCACAACCTCGGCTCGGCCAGTTTCCGCGATCAGACCAAAAGCGATATCGTGAAGAGCATCACCGGCCAGAACCGCAACCGCTTCCCCGAATTCCTTGTGACATGTGGGAATGCCACGACGAAGATCGTCATCGTCCATGCACGGCAAATCGTCATGGATAAGTGAATACGTATGTACCATTTCAAGGGCAGCCATCACTTTGCCGATTTTGTCGTCGTCGGCATAGGAACCGCCGCAGTATTCGTAGGTGGCCAGGGTCAGAATCGGTCGCAATCTTTTGCCACCGGCCATCACTGAATAGCGCATGGCGGCATGGAGAGTTTTCGGCTCGGTATCTTCCGATGGCAAGTACTGATCGAGAAGGCCATCGACCCGTTTTCTGTTCTCGTCGAAATAGGTTCTGATATCAACCGTATCCACCGGCACCGACCTATCCATTTCCCTCGTCGAACTCCTCTTCGGTGACCAGACCACTTTTTTCTCTGATGATCCGGATTTTCTTTTCCGCTTCCTGCAGGCGAGTATCGCATTCGGCGGCAAGCTTGAGACCTTCGGTATAGAGATCAATCGACTTCTCCAGTGACACTTCCCCGGATTCAAGCTGATCGGTTATTTCATCGAGCCGACTGATCGCGGCCTCATAGTCGAGTTGTTTTTTCTGAGCGGTCATAGTTTTTTGGGCTTCTCAATTTTTTCCACAGACGAGACCAGCCTTCCATCGGACAGGATTGTCTCTATCTTCTCCACGGATGCAACCTGGTCAATTGATTTCAACAATGATTTCCGGGGCAACTTCCTACTGACCGAATAGCCCCGGTCAAGAATCTTCAACGGCGACAGAGTGTCCAACCGGGACACGGCCAAAGATAACCTGTTGCGGTGTTTTTCAAAGTTGTTTTTTCCGGCAGCCACCAGCAGCCGGATGAGATTGTCCTGATACTGTTGCCTCTGCCGAATCAGATCGAATGGTCGCGCAAAGGGTAATCTTCGGAGCAGTCCGGTCAATCGATCGCGTGCGATCTCGGTCATACCGTCGAGCAAGTTGGCTTGCCTGACCAGATTGGTGCTTATCTGTCGGCGGAACTCTTCCTGGGACCACACCGCCAGTTCAGCGGCAGCTGACGGGGTCGGGGCTCGTTGGTCGGCAACCATGTCGGCGAGGGTGGTGTCGATTTCATGACCTATGCCTGTGATGATCGGAACCTGAGAGGCCACGATTGCCCGTACCGTCGTCTCGGTGTTGAACGGCCAGAGGTCCTCAAGCGAGCCTCCCCCCCGTCCAGTGATAATGAGGTCAACATCATCCCGCGAGTTGAAATATTCGATACCGGCCTTGATCGTCTCCTCGGCGCCATCGCCCTGAACCTGAGCCGGGTAGATAATCAGCTTGACCGAATCGTTGCGACGACGGGCAATCTGAATAATGTCACGAATAGCGGCACCGGT
>DAOUUR010000135.1 GCA_030668045.1 bacterium | reverse complement strand
GTAAGGCGAATTGCAGAGCGTTGGGAAACGTGAAATACGCCCGGCCTTCTGCACTCTGTCTTCCGCCTCTCCCCCGTCTGCTGACCACACACGATGCATTGTGTGTGCGCTTAGTCAATTACAGGGCGGATAGTCATCAGTAGTAGTACTCAACAACGACCAAATCATTTACCGGATTCCGTCCACCCCCGACCTCCGGCATTGATACCAGCATGCTGGTTTTAGTTCGATTGGCGCATTGATTCGGCTTTAGACAACGTCACGCATCAAGCAAAACAGGCTCTGCCCGCCAAAAAGTTGGTCTTAATTCCAATCGACAGTTGTTCAGACAGGAAATTCATGTCCCATCCTAAGCAAAACAGGCATAGCCTGCCAGCTACTCCATCACGATAACCGCCGCGCCATCAAAACGACCGTCACGAAGATCATTCAACGCATCGTTGGTTTGCGACAGCCGATATGGATGAACCTTTGTTCTCACCGGGACTCTTGGTGCCAGCTCTAAGAACTCTTCCCCATCCCGGCGTGTCAGGTTGGCCACAGATCGCAACACGCGTTCTCCCCAGAGAAGTTCATATGGGAACGAAGGGATATCACTCATATGAATCCCTGCGCAAACGACTGTTCCACCACGCCCCACAGCCCCCAATGCCTTTGGAACCAACTGTCCAACAGGAGCGAAGATGATAGCGGCATCAAGCGGCTGAGGTGGTGTCTCCTCGGAACTTCCAACCCACGCCGCACCGAGTTCATCGGCAAACTGTTGACTCTTTGTATCGCCGGGTCGGGTGAAGGCATAAACCTCGCGTCTTTCGTAGCGAGCGACTTGGATCAAAATGTGCGCCGCAGCTCCGAAACCATAGAGACCGACGCGGGCAGCATCACCAATCATTTTGTACGCCCTGTATCCGATCAACCCAGCACACAATAGAGGCGCTGCCTGCAGATCGGGATAGTCCACAGAAATGGGAAAACAGAAACGTTCATCGGCGACACAGAGTTCGGCAAACCCGCCGTTGATCTGATAACCGGTGTATTGCGCATCGCCACACAAGTTTTCTCTACCACTGGAACAATAGCCACACGTTCCACACGTACCACCGAGCCACGGCACACCAACTCGATCACCCTGCGAATACCTGCCACTGCTGTTGCTGGCATCGGCAACCGTCCCCACAATCTGATGTCCGGGAATAATCGGAAGGTTCGGCTCGGTAAGGTCACCATCAACAACGTGCAAATCTGTTCGGCATATTCCACAGGCGCTAACTTTGATCAGTAGCTGCCCTGCCGCCGGTGTCGGATCGGGGACACTCTGTTCTTTCAGAGGCTGACCTTGTTTCTCAAGTACCATCGCACGCATGCTAAGTCTCTCCTGTTGAGGCTATCCTTTGGCTACTCCGAGCGGTTTGAGGCGGGCAACTTTTCGGGCAATCCCGGATTGATGTGACACTTCGACGACGCGGTTGACATCCTTGTACGCATCAGGAGCCTCCTCGGCAATGACACGTTTGCTTTTCGCTTGCAAATAGATGCCCCTGTCTCTGAGTAACTGCACAATTTCTTCCGGGCGATGCTTCTTGCGTGCAGCCATCCGTGACCTTGCCCGTCCGGCTCCGTGACATGACGAACCAAAAGTCTGCTGCATCGCTTGTTCGGTACCAACCAGCAGGTAACTGGCTGTACCCATGTCACCCGGAATCAAAACAGGCTGGCCGACCGATCGATATCGCTCAGGGACGTCCTCGTGTCCCGGTCCAAACGCGCGGGTGGCCCCCTTGCGATGCACATAAAGCGACCTGGCTTCCCCCGCGACGTTGTGTTCTTCAAGCTTGGCAATATTGTGCGCAATGTCATAGATCAAGTTCAGCCCAAGTTCTTCTGATGATTGCCCCAGCACCGACTCAAATGCCTGCCGAACGAAGTGTGTTATCACCTGACGATTAGCCCAGGCGTAATTCGCGCCGCATTTCATGGCCGCAAAGTAGTCCTGTCCTTCTATCGATGATGCCGGCGCGCAGGCCAGCTCGCGATCGACCAGCGGGATACCGTACTTCTTGTTGGCGCGACGCATAACTTCTAAAAAGTCAGTACAGACTTGGTGGCCCAGTCCGCGTGAGCCAGTGTGAATCATCGTTATGATTTGGCCTTTTCCAAATATTCCAAATGTTTCGGCGACTTTCTGATCGAAGATTTCATCAACCATCTGGATTTCAAGAAAATGGTTCCCGGCACCGAGTGTTCCCAGTTGAGCCTTGCCACGTTTTTTGGCCGTTTCGCTCACCACCGATGCTTCGCCACCTCGGATGCAGCCGCCGTCCTCGGTCGTGTCAATATCATCGGGCCAGCCATATCCGTTTTCAACCGCCCATCTTGAACCCTTTCTCAAGACTTGCGCGGTATCTTCGACAGATAAACGAATGCTCCCCTCCGAGCCGACACCACACGGAACGTTCTGAAACATCTGGTCAATAAGTTGCGGCACTCGTGATCGAATGTCGTCAACAGTCAGATCAGATCGCAGCAGCCGAACGCCGCAGTTGATATCGTAACCAACTCCTCCCGGTGAGATGATACCGTCGCTGGCATCGAAAGCCGCCACACCGCCAATGGGGAACCCGTAACCATGATGAATGTCCGGCATGGCCATCGAGGCACCCACGATGCCCGGCAGGGTCGCAACATTGACAACCTGTTCGAGTGAATCATCGGCCAGAATTGATCGGAGCATCTCCTCGTCAGCATAGATCAATCCCGGAGCCTTCATCTCAAGCCGCAACCTCTGGAGGCTCTTGCTTTGATATGACGCTGGGATTTCAACGCGCCAGTCGTCGATTCTATTCAGTGGGCCGTGCCAGGCCATCTCACCTCCATCATACGTCGAAAAGCACTCTCACGTGACTCGGGTCGTTTTCGTCTCCATCATATATCTCTATCATATGGTACGATACACCTTTGATATGCAAACCGTGACCATGTTTTTCTTCAACAAATTCTTCGCCCGTTCCTATGGCTGTCACTCGATACGAATCATCGAACTTGACCTCAACGCTGCCAAGAACCATCCGCTCGACTTCAAAGACAACTATCATCTTCGAGAGAAAAGTAACCAGCAGGCTCTCCATATCATCGGACTCCGCCTCCACAACAATCTGCCGGGTGGGTTCGACCGGTGAATCGTCGGTGATGATCTCAAACATTGCTTCGGCGGCCGCCGCGAATGCCTCCTCAAGCGTATCACCGGACGCCTTGATCGCTACATCGGCAGTGTGCTCTATGTATTTGAAACTCTTCATTTGGACTAAGACTTCCCCTGATACGTCAGCACTTCGAGATGTCGTTCGACCGACTCAGCGAACGCTGTCACATTGTACCCACCCTCGAGAAACGACACGACACGCCCACTACAATGGCGGATTGCGCACTCGGTAATCCTTTGTGTCATTTCACCAAAAGCCTCGGTGGAAAAACAGGTGCCCGACAGTGGATCGTCAACGTGTCCGTCGAATCCTGCTGAGATCAGAATGAACTCAGGCGCAAATCGATCCAGCGCAGGGATGACTTTTTCATCAAAGGTGCCAAGGAGATCATCGTCGCCAGTACCAACTGACAGCGGAATATTGAGAGTGTAGCCGGTCCCATTTCCCGATCCGGTCACACTGGCATCTCCGGTACCCGGATAGTGCGGGTACTGATGAAGACTGACGTAGAGAACCTGTTCCGATTCTATGAACGTGTCTTCAGTACCGTTGCCGTGGTGAACGTCCCAATCGACAATTGCCACCCTCTTCAAAGAACGATGTTCTATCAAGTAAGCCGCCGCTATAGCTATATTGTTGAACAGACAGAACCCCATCGCGCGGGCCGTTTCTGCATGGTGTCCCGGCGGTCGCACGGCACAGAAGGCGTTTGCGAACCTGCCGTTCAGCACCGCATCGACCGCCTGTACGCCAGCACCAACAGCATACAAAGCGGCCTGAGGAGTTGCTGCCGTGGCAACGGTATCGCCCCAGTCGAGCGTTATCGCACGCTCGGTCTTAAGCGTGAGAATCTGCTGGACATACTCCGGGTCGTGAACCAATTCTATAACCGATTGCTCCGCCGGTTCGGCCTCAACAAATGTTAATTTCTCGACCATCGCACCACTCTTCATTCGCTGCAGAATTGAGCGTAGACGCTCTGGTCGCTCCACATGCTCGTAGCCTTCGAGATGCTTGAGAAACAGGTCGTGCGTGTAGAAGCTGGTCGGCATTCGTATCCTCCTGTAGTCAACTTCAGGGTACACTGTCGCGGGCGACCTGTCAATCAAATAGCCACGATTTGATATTGTGCCGTTGGCCTTTTGAGCATATCTTGGAAAGATAATCCTGAAACGAGAGAGGACCCTGCCATGACATCCAGATCAATTTTAGCAACAGTGCTGCTCACAGTAGCGTTACTCACCTTCGGCAGCCATGCGCTCGCCTGCACCAGCCTGCTCGTCACCAAGGGTGCTTCGGTCGACGGCTAGGTTATGATCACATACACCTGCGACGGTGAGTTCCATCCACACCTTGAGTACTCTCCTTCCGTCGATTATGCACCGGGCGATTCGCTTGAGTTGAAAGACTGGCATGACAATAGTCGCGGATGGATCAAACAGGTCGAGCATACTTATGCCGTCGTTGGGCTAATGAACGAACATCAGTTGGCAATCGGCGAGACAACTTTTGATGGTCGCCTGGAACTAAAAAACCCTGACGGTCTCCTCCACTACTGGGACCTGATGCAACTCGCGCTCGAGCGTGCAAAGACAGCCCGTGAAGCGATCAAAGTGATGACTGAACTTGTAGCGGAGTATGGATACAAGTCTACCGGTGAGTCATTCTCAATTGCGGACAAGGAAGAAGCGTGGATCATGGAGATGATCGGTCCCGGCGAAGGCGGCAAGGGCGCTATCTGGGTAGCGATGCGCATCCCCGATGGTTACATCTCGGCTCATGCCAACAAGGCGCGAATCGGTGTATTTCCACTGGATGATCCGGACAACTGTCTCTATTCGGAGAACGTCATTTCGTATGCTATCGAAAATGAGTATTACGATCCCTCTTCGGGTGAGCCGTTCCGCTTCTCCGATGCGTACCATCCGCCGACACCAAAAAGCAAGCGTTGGGCCGACGGTCGCGTTTGGAGCATTTTCCGCCGGGCCGCACCATCGCTGGACATCTCCCCCGATCACTTCCGGGGAGTCGAAGGCACCGACCCGTATCCGCTCTGGATCAAACCTGATACCAAGATCTCGGTTGGTGATGTTTTCTCGCTGATGCGCGACCATTTTGAGGGCACTGATTACGATCTCCGAGAAGGCGTCGATGCCGGACCGTACGGTTCCCCGTACCGATGGCGGCCTCTGGACTGGTCGGTCGATAGCGTTCAGTATGGCTGGGATCGAGCTATTTCGACACAACAGACAGCGTTCTCGTTTGTGTCGCAGTCGCGCTCAAACCTGCCCGATCCGATTGGTGGCGTTTTCTGGTATGGTGTTGACGATACCTACGCCACCTGCTATTTTCCGCTCTACTGCAGCATCACCGAAATACCGTACTCCTATACAGTGGGCAGTCTTCAGGAATTTTCATGGGAATCGGCCTGGTGGATTTTCAATTTTGTATCTAATTTCGTCAATCTCAAGTACGTGTATATGATCGAGGACCTTAAGGCACTTCAAGTAGAACTTGAGACAACCGCCCTAACTCTTCAACCCACAATAGAACAGACAGCGCTTGCTCTACATAAATCAAATCCGGATATGATGAGCTCATACCTCACCAACTACTCTGTTTCGACCGCCGAGACTGTATCCCGCCGCTGGCGGGAGCTGGGCGAGTTCCTGATTATGAACTACAACGATGGGTATGTGAAGAACGAAGAAGGTCGCGCCGAGAATCAGGGCTACAGCGATAAATGGTTGCGCAAGGTTCTGGATGAGAAGGCCGATCAGTTGCGTCTGGAAGACAAACCGGCCAACGTACCCGAGACGAGGCTGATCGATTAAGCAGGCTGATAACTTTTTAAACCAGCTTAGTTGGCTTATGGACAGGCCGCGGGTGCCGGTCCAAGCGGGAGACCGAAGAGATAGTCAACCAGATAGGTAATGTCCGAGATGTTGACACTCTCCATCAGGTCGCCGTTGACATTACCCTCCGCCATGCACGGTGGGCGCGGTCCAAGTGGGATTCCAAAGAGATAATCCACCAGATAGGTAATGTCGGAAATATTCAAATTCTCGGCAGGGTCACCGTTGGCGTTGCCTCGCAATTCGACACAGCAGTCACCGTCGCAGGCGTCGCCGATACCATCAGCGTCACTGTCGGCCTGATCGGCGTTGGCCAGCATTGGGCAGTTGTCGTCACAGTCACCGGTAGCTCCACCGACACAAGGTGAGTCACCAGCCGTGCCGCTGGCATCACCATCGTCGAGAATGCCGTCGTTGTCATCGTCCGTATCACAGAGGTCACCATCACCATCACCATCGCTGTCGATCTGGAGCGGATTGTACTCGGCGGGACAATTATCGCAGAGATCGCCGACATTATCACTTTCGGAATCAACCTGATCCGGGTTGGGCACATCGGGACAATTGTCGCTGGGGCAATCGTTGAGCGGAAATCCGGGATCACCGCAGCCGTCGTCGTCGCTATCGGTGCATAGGTCGCAGAGATCGCCAACTCCGTCCTCATCATTAT
>DAOUUR010000036.1 GCA_030668045.1 bacterium | reverse complement strand
AGGGGTCGAGGCCTATATCGATTCGGTCCTCGGTGGTGTGGCGAAGGATCATCGGTTGATTCTGTATTGCTCGGGCGAAGAGTGCGACCTATCGCTTCATCTGGGGCGCAACCTTCAGACTTTTGGATATACAAATGTTGCCGTCTTTTTTGGCGGTTCGCTGGAATGGGAGAAGCTGGGGCTGGAAATCGAAAGGAGGGTCAATTGCGACGAATAATCGATAATGATCTGTTGACTCTTCTGGTTCGTCTGGCTGTCGGAATCACATACATCTACGCCTCGTTCTACAAGGTCATCGAGCCGGGCGCATTTGCCAAGTCGATCTGGTTCTACCACATGGTCCCCGGCAATTTGATCAACTTGATAGCTTTGATTCTTCCCTGGCTGGAGCTTGTCGTCGGGCTGGCTCTGATTGTCGGTCTCTTCTACCGCGGGGCGGTGCTCTGGATCAATTTGATAACGGTTCTGTTTGTCATTGCTCTGTCAACCGCCATAGCCCGTGGTCTGAATATAGATTGTGGATGTTTCAAGGTTGGTAAAGAAGCTACCGGCGCGGCCTGGGATGCGCTGATTTTCGATATTGGCTTGCTGGCTCTGACTCTTCAACTCTGGTTTAGCAGATCACGAAAATGGATGCTCGCAGCCAGGTAACTACGGCACAATCGTTGGCGTAATCAGAATCATCAGATTGGTTGTAGATTTCTCAGTCGTCTTATGTGTAAAGAGAAGTTTCCCCAACAGCGGAATCGAGCTAAGTAGCGGTACGCGATGTATCGTCTCAATTTCGTTCTCTTTAAGTAATCCTCCCAACACTGCTGTTTCGCCACTGTTAACACTGATGCGGGTCTTGATTGAACGCGACGTGGTAATTGGTTTCTGATTATCAGCAGGTCCGCTGTAGCCGATAATCTCCTCAACCTCCGGGAATACATCAAGCGTTATCCGGTTCCCCTCGCTGATGCGGGGAGTTACCAGCAGTGAGAGCCCAACCTCTTCATCGTAGAAAGTCAGGATGTCCTGCGTCGCGCCGCCTTCACTGAAACGGTTAATGGTCGGAATGGGGATGATTGTGCTGGCCTTGATTTCGGCGGTATGGTTTTCAGCCGTGATGATATGAGGATCGGAAACCAGTCGGCTGTTACCTTCTCGTTGAAGGAAGTCAAGAGTCGCCCGCAGTTCGTGCATTGATAGTGTTCCACTAGTCCAGTCGCCGTTGTTTGGATTGTAGTTGGTGGCGATATCCTGAAGGGTGGTTGATGATGTCGTGCTGCTGGTAGTGGACGAAGTGCTTTCGTCTATGCTGGATGTACCTCCACCCATCGAGACAACTGCACTGGTAGGCCAGGCAATTCCGAGTTTGCTATTGGCATCAACCTTGGTTTCTATGATCTTGACCTCAATTGAAACCAGCCGCTCGGCTACATCGAGTTGTCTGATAATCCCTATCATCTCCTCGACGGCACCGGCAAGATCGGTAATCATCAGCCGATTGGCCTTGAATGTTTGGTTAGCCGATTTATCATCGTTGCCCGGTCCCAAAATTACGATTTCACCCTTGGCAGACTTGTGCGTCTCCAGGGCGTTAGTCACTGTCGCCGGGTCGGCATGGAGAAGAGTGATCACGCGCGTAGTTCGTTCCCCGACCGATATAGTCTCAGCCGATTTAACGATTACGACATCATCCTTGATGTAATAGTTGTATCCGTTGGGAGCCAGGATCGCTTCCAGGGCAACGGCGATATCGACATTGACCAGACGCATCGTGATATTACCGATCACATCGCCGGAAACAACGATGTTGATATCGTTCTGCTGTGCGATCATGTTCAGCACAGTCGGCAGCGGGATAGATTCCAGCTCAAGCGAGAGTTTTGGTTTGTCCTGGAATGGGACGACCCCGGCTGCGGATAGCGTTGCACCGGTGAAGATGATCAAACAAATTGCTATACGAATAGTTTTCATATTTTCAGCCCTTGTTTACAGTCAGGGTGAGGCGGACACCCTGGTACTCCAGAATGACAGCTTTATTTTCGATACTCCGAACCGTCGCCTTATTAACTATATCGCCAACAGAGACAGTTTTCTTATTGATAATAGCCATCGGTCGGGAAGGGTTATAGACTATTCCGCTGAGGTTCCAAAGCGGTTTCTTCTCGATCCGAGGTGTGACAATATCCTTTGCCGAGCTTTCGGTTTGGAACGGGTCGTCTCCCCAGGCGAGGGCCTCCATCGCTTCCACGTCAATCAAGCCGGCATTCGACTTCTCCGCCGGAGCTTTTGATACGGCCGCTGGTGAAAGTTCTGCGGTGGCCGGTTTTCCGCTCTCCTGATCGGAGGGCCAGAAATTGTAGACACCGTAGATCGTTGCCAGAATCAGCACGCCGATGAATATTTTCTGCCGTGATTTTTCGGTCATGATTCATCTCCGGTAAATCCGAGCAGTGAGCGGAAAGTTATCACAGTAGTCGGAGGGCTCAGATTATCTCCCGACCCCAGAATCTGGCAACGGCGAATTGATCTAAAATGATCCGACTTCTCAATGACACCGATCAAGCGACCAGCATCAATGTAGTTGCCTCGCAACCTGAGGCTGATACTGAGAAACTGCGGCTCGACAGCATCGGGTACAGTGCGGTTAAGTCGCAACAGTTCCTCGACAGGCGGTGATATCTCAATCACTTCGATCTGGTGTTCTTTGGCCTGTTGCCTGAGAAGGTCGAACAGGTTGAGTATGTCCGATTTTGTATACAGTTTCGACTCGAGTTCGCCTCTGAGTTGGTTGAGGTTTTCGTGCGTCTTGACGAAATCATCCAATTTGGTCATCGTTGTATTGTAGTCAGACAGTTGTCGCCTTGCTTTGGCGGACTCAGCAGACAACTGAATCTGAGCACGTTGATGCGGCACATAGACCAGAGCCAGCCAGACCAGTACGATTCCGACAGCAATGCCACCGATTATGTACAGTCGCTTTTTCAAATGACCGCCTTTGCGCTCAGGACGAAATCAATCCTGAAGGCACCCTTCTCGTTCTTCTTGACATGTCGGATGATCCGAACATCGTCATAGAACGCCGAGGAGTTAAGATTCTCGACATACTCCACAAGTGTAATCTCCGGCGGCATGGCGGTGCCGGTGGCGATTCCCTGAAGCTGAAGATTGGGACCGTCGTTTTCAAGATCAAGATCGAGATTATACAGTTCAATAGCCTTTGGTGTCAGTCGCGATAGCTCTTTCAAATTCAAGTGGAAGTAGCTGGGCAGTTCGCGTGTCTGATCAAGGTACTTTCGGTCAATTGCGATCTGACGCTTGAGAATGTTGTAGGTATGGAAGCCGGGGGATTCCTCTATACGCTCAATCTGCCGAGTCAGTTGTCGAAGACCGACCTCCTGTGCATCGCTTCGTTGTTTCATGAACAACCACCCGATGACCAATCCGATCACCAACAGAATAGTCAGGGCGGTGGCGCCTATCTCAAGTTTCTGGAAGAAAAGTCTTTTGCGACCTTCCGGTGGCAGAAGGTTGCCCAGATCGGTCTGGCAGGTTGCTGCCGCCAGTACTGGCAGGCAGACAGAGAGAACTTCGTCGGGTACTTCATCGGGAGCTTTGATCGATCTTAGCTGGCCGGTGGGGAAGTTGCGAAAAGTGAACGACGAACGACCATTGAGCAACTCGATTAAGTCTTCGCTGTACGAGAGATCACCCTGCACGTATATCTGGGAAGCGAAATTCCGCGAGTACTGGCCGGTGTAATAGTCCAGCGCAGTCTGAATCTCTGTTGCCAGCGACTCTGCAAAAAAGTCAAATCGCGTTGCATCTCCGCCACCCAGCATCAACGAGCCGGTCGAAACTACGTGCGAGAACTCCAGAAGCGATCCGCGGTAGAATGATATCTCCGATTCATTCCTCTTGATGTTGACAAGCGTATAATACCTGTTGGCATCATAGTCGGGCAGATCCTCAAGGAGCAGGCCAACCACTCCTTGAGCCATATAGATGTTGGAGACCTCAATGCCATACTCATCAAACGGCTTGAGTTGCCTGCTGATGTACCGTTTGGTGGCTGCATGTAATGCTACGCGGTATCGCTGAGTAGTATCGCTGGTCACTTTGAAGAGCCGTCGATAGTCGTAATAGCAATCTTCGGGCGGAAAAGGAATCTGTCTGCGTATTTCAAAGGCAATAGCTGAATCGAGATCACGTTTTTTCAATATCGGCATGAAGAATATACGGTGGGCTGTTTGTTCGCCCGAGATAGTCAGACGAAAGGTCGAATGATAGCCGCTATACTCCCGTACAAACTGGCTGCAAGTATCCGATATGAAGGCAGCAGAGGTGTCCTCGCCGGTGTCATCGTGTTTGATATACACCTTCTGGATGTCGAGCACTCGTCTTCGGCTACCCAGGTGGCTGACCGCAGCCATTTGAATCGAGGTCTCGTCAATAGAGAAAGCAATGACTCTACCAATGCGGCGATTTCGAGACGGTTTTATATTAACAGTCTCAAACGCCGGACGTCCGGAAGAGTCATCCGCCGGTGTATCGCCGGTACGTTTCGATTCAATTTCCTGTGACTTCAGATCAAGCATCAATATATCTCAAAAGTAAATGAAAATACTGTCGGTCGTGGAGGTTGAGATGATGCAGCGACTGCTCGGTTGGTAGACATAGACAGTTTCCCAGGCGTCGCTAAGATAACTCCCATTGGTGCTGTCAATGTATGGACCGTTCCACCCCAGCCGCGTAAGCTTGTTGTAGGCCGGGATTGAATCCGGTTTTACCACCAGGTCGGCCAGTTGGGTCGGAGCAAATCCGACATCTCCTTCAAACCCGCGATCAACGGCTTTGCCGCCGGCGACAACTTCGGGGTTGCCCGCGATAGCGCGTTTCAGCGACATCATCTCTTTCTTGGTAGCAGAAATCTTAGAGCTCTCGGTGATGGTGCCGAATTTCGGTATCGCCACCGCCGCCAGAATCCCAAGAACGACTATTACGATAACAAGCTCGACCAGTGTGAATCCCGACTGATCGAGCTTGAAGAAAGTTTCTCTGGTCTGATGCTGCATCTGGGAAGAAACACCTTCCTACCAATCGTTCTCCCCGGCACCACTGGTATTGAGCCAGAGTTCTCCAGTGGAGGCTTTGTATGCCCAACCACCTCGTGCGCCGACGATTGTTCCCTTGGTTACACCGGTGACGATCGAGTCGGGAGCATTGGCGCTGGCCTGGTACGGATTCTGGGGTATTGTTTGCTCCATAACTATTCCGGAGGTTTCAAGGTTGCCAAGTGACGGCCAAGACGCGGTTCCGGTTGTAACGGCCTGGTTGGCATAGAAGATTGTTATGCCGGAACGAAGACTCCCCAGCGTACTCCTGGCAGCGGCTTCTTTGGCCTCACTGGAAAGGTCCTGGTATTTTGGTATTGCTACCGCCGCCAAAATGCCCAGGATAACAATGATGATAACCAGTTCAACCAGTGTGAAGCCCCTCTGGTTCATGTAATGGCGCATTGCTGACTCCTCCTGCTTATGCTTTTGCTATTACCTTCTCGTCTATTATAGTATTATCGGGAAATCGGTTGCCGGAATTAGCGACTACCCCTTGAAAACATTGATCAAATTCCACATCGGCAGCATGATTGCCAGCGCAAGAATCAGAATGAAGACACCAAGGACCAACGTCAGGAGTGGTTCGAGGATTGAAGTGATCTGTCGCGATACGTAGGAGACCTCTCGGGAGTAGTGTAACCCCAAGACACGCAACATGTTGTCGAGCGAGCCTGACTCCAGCCCCACTGTCATCATTTCGCGAGCGAGTTTTGGGAAAAATCTGAATCGATCCGACCTCAGGTCGCTCTCCTGGCCCATATGAAACAGCTCCTTCATATCGGCAATCTCAGCGGCGATGGCGGCATTGCGGACTGAATCGATCAATATTTGTAGACATGTTACAATCGGAATACCAGCGCTGAACAATATCTTGAACATTAAACTAAATCGGGCCACATTACCTTTGATGATTAAGTTGCCGAAAATAGGAATTTTCAGCAGGCAAGTGTCGAACCAGAGCTTTCCCCATTTCACCGATACGAGTTTTTTGATACCGAAAATGACTATACCGATTCCCAGTACCACCAGCCACCAATAGTTGACGAAGACATCACTTACAGCCATGATTATGCGGGTTGGCAGCGGCAAGTCTGCTCCGAAGTTGCCGTAGAAGTGGATGAATTTCGGTACGACATAGGAGATCAGGATAACAAAGGCTGCGAAGATAGCGCTTATCACCATCAGGGGGTAACGGATACCTGCCTTGATCTGGCGGGTCAGCTCCATCTCTTTTTCCAGCATCATTGAGAGTTCATCGAGAATATCGTCCAGGTGTCCCGATTCTTCGCCGGCGGCGATACTTGCACGGTACGTTCTCGGGAAGATATCTTCAAACTCTTCCATCGCCTGTGACAACGGCTTACCTGCCTGCAGCCCGAAGGCGATCTGTTCGACAGCCATATTGAACCGACTGTTGGCAGATCCAATTTTCACGATGCTAATAGCTCTGAGAAGAGGAATACCAGCCCGATACAGTGTACCCAGACTGTTTGTGAACACGATCAGATTGTCGTAGTCCGTACCCTTGAAAAACCCCAGAAACGATAGCGGGATCTGGGAGCGACGGGCTTTTATCTCGACTGGTATCAGGTCTTGATTGTTCAGGTACTGAAGGACCTCTTCTTCACCGATGGCATTGAGCTCACCGCTGCGAGGTTTGCCATCTGCTGAAAGAGCTCTGTATTTATACAGGGTTGGCATTGCTCACCCCAATTGCAGTCGGATCGGGTATAGTTGGTGATTCTTCAGCATGGGAGGTTTCTTTGAGGAGTTCTTCCAGACGTATCGTTCCCGCCGCAACTTTATCCATCCCTGATTCAAAAAGCGGAACATATCCGGAGGTGCGAGCTTCCCGCCGTATCGCGCTGAGTGATTTGCTGTTGACTATCAACTCACTTATAGCGGGTGTGATTTCAACATATTCGTAGATACCGACCAGTCCGTGATAGCCAGTGTTTTTGCATTGATTGCAGCCGGTACTATGCTGGAATTCAATATCAGCGTTAGATCTATTCAGCCCGGCCCGTTGCAGGACTACATCCGAGGGCTCATATCTCTGAAGGCAGTTGGGGCAATTTGTTCGCACCAGGCGTTGAGCCAGCACGCCCTTGATAGCGGCAGCAGTCAAGTAGCTCTCCACGCCCATATCGACAAGACGGGTGACCGCCGAGGGAGCGTCGTTGGTGTGTATTGTCGAGAAGACCAGATGGCCGGTTAGCGAGGAGCGAATGGCCATGCGGGCGGTCTCAACATCACGGATCTCACCGATCATAATGATGTCGGGATTCTGACGCAGCATCGAACGCAGGGTAGTGGGGAATGTCAGCCCGGCTTTTTCGTTGATTTGTATCTGGTTGATGATGGGCAGCGAATATTCCACCGGGTCTTCAACAGTAATGATATTTTTCTCAATCGAATTGATTTCCTGAAGTGTGGCATACAGAGTCGATGTTTTTCCACTTGAGGTCGGCCCGGAGATCAGCACCAGTCCTTCCGGTTGCCGAATAATCTTTTTCCAGGCGGCTTCGGTCTCGGGGTTGAACCCTAACTGGCCGAACGAGAGCAACAGGTTTCGTCGATCAAGAATACGGATCACTATTTTCTCACCGTGAATCGTAGGCAGCGAAGAAACACGCAGGTCAATACTGGCGCCATCAATATTCACACCAAAGCGACCGTCCTGCGGCAGGCGTTTTTCTGAGACATCGAGGTTGGCCGAAATCTTGATTCGTGAGATCAGCTCGTTCTGCATTGACTTGGGAGGAGAGGCTTCCTCCTTCATGACATTGCTGATCCGATACCGGATACGAAGGCGGTCTTCTTCCGGCTCGATATGGATATCGGAGGCTTTGTCTTTAACCGCTTTTGATATGATTAGATCAACCAGTCGAATGATCGGGCTGTCGGAATCAGTACGTGTCTCCTGTACGTCTGCGACAGCCGCTACCATCGCGTCCTTCTGGCGGCTTTGCACGATCTGATTGAGGGAATCAGCAACTGAATAGTACTGGTCAATTGCTTGCACGATCTCGGTGGTAGTGGCGATGGAGCGCTTGATATTCTTCCCGGTCAAGTACTTGATCTCGTCGATGGCAATAATGTTGAGCGGATCGGCCATGACAAGAGTGAGCGTGTTGCCAATGGCGAAGATCGGGATCAGGGAATAGCGGCGGGCGATATCAACCGGAACGGTCTGAATGACTCGGGGGTCGATCACCATTGAGCCCAGGCTGACTTTGGGGACTGACAGACGTTCGGAGATGGTCTCAATTAGCTGCAGCTCGGTGATGTAGCCTCTATCGACAAGGATTTCACCGATACGGCGTCCCGAGATCGCCTGGTCCCGCAGACATTCGTCAAGCTGGGGCTTGGTGATCAGAGCTTTCTCGACCAGCAAGTCGCCAATTTTTTTCTTAACCATTTCCACGGTTTTCCTTAAAACAGTACACCATAACGGGTATCGGTCGATACAATGAATTGCTGAACTCGCCGCAACCGAATGCCGGAGAAGACCGACAAATTAGTTGTACGGCAGCATGTTTACTTGTTATTTCCGTCATCTATTCGGAGAACGGTGTTGGCTCAATTGTTTCAACAACTTAGATTTACCCTCAAGACCGCGGGGATCGTCGTGATCATGGCGACAGCTGCGGAGGGCGGGGAAGACCTCTCAGAGTTCAACGGACTGATAATCGACTCTGTCACCGTCGACAATCGCAACATCTATGACACCGATCATTCTGAGTACAACGGCCTCCTGTATCGTACGGCCAACAAGCTTCACCAACGAACGCGCCACTGGATAATTCGGCGAGAACTGCTCTTTGAGGCAGGGGACAGCTTTTCCTCTGAGCTTGCCGCCGAGAAAGAACGGAACCTCCGCAGCCGGCTGATTGTCTACCAGGCGCGGGTCAGTGTTCGCAAGCTCCCCAATAATCATCTGGTGGTCGATGTCCTGACGGTTGACCAATGGAGCCTGGCGGGTGGCATCCAATTGAGTCGCGATGGTAACGAGACGAAATATCGGGTGTGGGGGGAAGAGAAGAATTTACTGGGCCTGAATGTGCTCCTCTCGGTGGAGTACATGGTTTGGGAGGAAGAAGGTAACTACTTTGCGTCGCGTTACAGCGATCAGCGTTTTCTTGGCCGTGCCCACAGCATTCAGATCGCCTACAGCGGCAATCCACTTGAAGGCTATACCCGGCTGGCCTTTTCTCGTCCATTCTACGATCTATCACAGGAATTTGGGTACGCCGTGCAGATAGCTGCAACCAAGGTGCGATCAGATGTCTACCACGACACTGCCAGAGTTGCCAGTGTGCAACATCAGGGTGATATGGCAGCGCTGGCGTTTGAGTATCGGAGGGGCCGGTACAATCAGAAAGTTCATTTCATCGGTCGGCATACCTATAAGTATGACAGACTAACAAACCGAGCCCAGGCTATCGTTGACATCGGACCGACACTTACCGGTCTGCCGAATGACTCAGCGTACCATGAGGACTTCGTGGCAATTCGCTACTCGCGCCCGCGGTTTGTCACCAGCGAACGCATTGATAGTTATGGTACGGTGGAAGACCTGACTCTCGGTGAGACCGCGCAGATTGGATTTGCTCGCGCCTTCAAACCGGGCTACGAAGATCATGTGTATGACCTGGTGGACGTTCAAGCGGCGGTCGGTTTCTATGGTCATTCTCAACTATTCACGCTATCCTGCTCTCAGCGTTTTTGGGACAGCGATGGCGTTGCGCTTCGGCGCGAGACCCGGCTTTCGGCAAGGTACTACAATAATTATCTACCATTTCTTACCATTGCTTCGCGGGGCGACTATGTCTACGATGGTCATTGTGGTGGCGATGAGCTGCTGGTGTTGGGTGGTACCAGTGGTTTGAGAGGATTTGACCGATATTTCAGGACAGGCAATCGACGAGCAGTGGCCGGTGTCGAGGGTCGTTTCTTCACAGGCGTAGAGCTTTTCTCAGTTAAGGTTGCCGGCGCGGTTTTTGCCGAAGGCGGACGAGTCTGGAAAGATGGTGAGGAGGTTCGATGGGAAGGTTTTTACAGTAGTGTAGGTGCCGGTCTCAGGCTTCATGTGTCTCGAGCCGCCCGCGGCAGAATACTTCGATTTGACGTGGCCCATTCAAAAGAGACCGGATGGCAATTTTCGATCGGAACTGGGCAGTACTTTGGAGTTGGCACCGGTACTTTCGTGTTGACAAACTGATACAATTCAATAGATTATAGTATAAGTTAAGGATCAGATAGCAGGCCAGGAAGGGCTGCAGCTGATTTCCGTAGTTCTTACTAGTTGTTGCCGCCGGGACAAGAAAACTTTTCTGAACTTGTTTGATGTGAGTTGTGTTTATAAGGCGTGTAGGATCAACAAACGGCTCGCCTTAGGATATGCCCGAAGGTTCCCGGCGCTTGATTCAGAACCTGTCAACTGTAACCGATAAGATGACTACATCATGGTCAAGGAGTTAACAACAATGAAAGTTTTTTGTCGAGACATAGCGTTAGTTGCTATCTTTCTATTGATAACTGTTGTGCTGTCGGCCGAGTGCCTATTGGCCGAATCAGCTCCATATCGGATTGATCCTCTCACAGCTATCGAACGCGACTTCAAAGCCGGGCAACTCACCCTCGATGAAAAAGTCCTGCTCCAGATCAAGGCAATCAAAAAGCCGGCCGAACTGCCGGTCAAGTATCAGGT
>DAOUUR010000340.1 GCA_030668045.1 bacterium | reverse complement strand
TTCTTGACTTTTGTGGGGCTTTTGGCTATAGTTACAGGTTATGATATTGGACCTGAGGCCATATGAAACTTTTCCGGCCAGAATTCTGTTAGAAGCAGAGTCTGGCTGTCTGGAGATTGACTATGACGGTCTATGCTCGGTGGAGAGTGTTAAAGCCGAGTTAACCGCACAGAAGACCGGTGAGGAGTACTATGTGCAGGGTGAGGTCGGTGCGTCGGTGCGACTGGAATGCGCGCGATGCACACAGGAGTTTGTTCAGGATGTGAGCGGCGAGGCCGGTTTTATCCTTTGTGCCGAAGATAGCCGTAAGGATGATGGCGATGCGACCGATGATGAGGACTATGTTTTTTTTGAAGGTGGTGAGCCGATGGGTGATGTCTCCGATATCGTCCGGCAGGCGCTCATCCTCGGGATCGGTTTGATGCCGCTGTGTGTTGCTGATTGCCGAGGAATGTGCCAGACCTGTGGAAAAAACTTGAATAATGATAGTTGTGACTGTAACCAGGAAATAACAGACGAGCGGTGGGACGACTTACGCAACCTCTCCGACCGCTAACAGAATAACGATAAGGACCATAACATGCCGCTTCCCAAGCGAAGACATTCAAAGACCCGCGGACGCAAACGTCGCACACATTACACGGCAACGGCACCGAACGTATCGGAATGCCCGCACTGCCACCAGTCGCGTCTGTCACATCACATTTGTCCGCACTGCGGTTTCTACAACGGCAGACAAATCATTACACCAAGATCAGGGGCATAGCCAACCTTCCAGAGTTTTCCGGGCATATCTAAGAAGGAATTTTATTGAGAACTGCCGCTGAAAACAAATCAACTGTCGTTCTTGATGTCATGGGTTCTGACCGTGGCTTCGAGGCGGTAGTGGATGGTGGTCTGATCGCCGCCCGCCGGTACGGCAAGTCACTTCATGTCGTATTTGTAGGTCGCGAAGAGAACATCCGGGCCGTGCTCTCGGCGCAAACTGAATTGCCGGACAATATCGAAGTCCAGCATGCCGAGAGCGAAGTACCGATGCATATCCCCGCCACCGACGGTGTCAAGATACGCGACAGCTCGATTGCAGTTGGCCTCAAACTCGTCAAATCGGGGCAGGCCGATGCTTTTGTTTCACCGGGTAACACCGGCGCTGTGATGGCTTCGGCACTGCTGACGCTGGGACGGATCGAGGGAGTCAGCCGTCCGGCTATTGCCGCTTTTTTCCCGACCTCAGCCGGTCGTCGTACGCTGGTGCTTGATGTTGGAGCCAACGCCGACTGCAAGCCGCAACACATGGCACAGTTTGCCGTGATGGGATCAGCTTTTTCCTCGACCATCTTCGATCTCGAAGCACCCCGCGTCGGTTTGATTTCAATCGGTGAAGAACGCAGCAAGGGTAACGATCTGATTTTCAACGCCCAGAAGATGCTTAGAGATTCCAAAATAAATTTCGTTGGCAACATTGAGGGTCGCGACATTCTCTCCGGTACGATCGACGTAGCCGTGACCGACGGGTTTACCGGAAATATTCTCTTGAAATTCGCCGAATCGATTCAGCCGATGCTGGTTAAGTCGGTCAACCGGCAAATCCAAACCAACATTTTCTCGCGCATGGGAGTCATACTGCTGCTTCCTTTCATGAAGCGGATGCGCGGCGCTTTTGACTATGCCGAATCGGGTGGCGCACCACTTCTGGGCATCAACGGGACGGTTATCATCGCGCACGGTTCCTCAAACGCCCGTGCTATCGACAATGCGGTTGGCGCGGCTTATGAGATGGCATCAAGGAAGATCAACGACATTATATGCGAGGAACTGAAAACTAATCAACTTGGAAGGAACAATGGCACCTCAGCTAAAAGCCAGAATAATCGGGACCGGGTCGTTCACACCTCAACGTCGGATGACTAATGCCGACTTCGAGAAGTTGGTAGATACATCGGATGAATGGATAACGTCACGCACCGGCATCAAAGAACGCCGGATTGCTGATGACGACACCGCAACATCTGACATGGCTGTCCAGGCCTGTCAACGAGCACTCGATATGGCGGGATGTGCCAAAGAGGAAATTGATCTGCTCATTCTGGGCACGGTGACGCCGGACTATCGGTTGCCGTCGACGGCGTGTGTGGTTCAGGAAAAAATGGGTTTGCCCAACGCTGCGGCCTTTGATATTGTCGCCGCCTGCACCGGTTTCATAAACAGTCTTTCGATAGCTAATTCATTTATCAAGGCCGGTATTCACAAGAAAATTCTCGCCGTTGGCGTTGAGAGGTTGTCATCGTTTACCAACTACAAAGACCGCAATACCTGTGTGCTCTTCGGCGATGCTGCCGGCGCGGCTGTAGTCAGCGCTGAAGAAGGTGATAGCGGCGTCGTTTCTACTTTTCTTAAGTCCGACGGTCGCATGAGAGAGTTTCTCTGGTCGAAGATTGGTGGAACGCTGCATCCTTATACACCAGACTACACTTACGATGGTATGGACAAGATCATGATGACTGGATCGGACGTTTTCAAAGTAGCAGTACGGGAAATGGCCAATGCCTCTCGCCATGTTCTGGATCAGGCTGGAATTGATGCTTCCGATGTCGCACTGGTGATACCTCATCAGGCTAACATTCGGATTATCGAAGCGTTGGCCAAGCGACTCAAAGTCGGTATGGATAAAGTGTTTCTCAATATACACAAGTACGGTAATACATCGTCGGCATCGGTACCGCTGGCTCTGGACGAAGCTAATCGCGAGGGAAGAATCAAAGAGGGTGACTACGTTCTTATGGTTGCTTTCGGCGGAGGATTGATCTGGGGTTCAGCCCTTGTCAAATGGTGATCGTATGAGCAAAACTGTATTATTTTTCCCCGGTCAGGCTTCCCAGTATGTAGGCATGGGCAAGGACCTTTACCAGCAGTATGCTCCAGCCATGGAGCTTTTTGATCTGGCCGATGCCACCGGTTTGCCAATAATAGCGGGAACAACCGGAACTTTGAGTGTCGCTCGGGGAGGTATCGGAACCGAAGCTCTGACCGATCACGGAGTCTTGGTTGGTAGCGGGACGGGAGCGATTACTCCCCTATCAGTGGGAACCAATGGCCAGATACTAATCGGTTCTACCTCTACTGATCCTTCTTGGGGAACCATCGGCGCTTCTTCGGTTACCGCCGACTCTTTGGACTTCTCGGAGTTTGTTGACGCCATGACCTTAGATGCTTCAACCAAGGTTGCTCTCAACAGCAAAGACTTTTCTTTCTATGGAACAGGCAATCTCGGCATCGGGACGACAAATCCTGTCCAGAAATTACATGTTGAGGGACAGTGTGTCACGGGCGATACACTGCTACCTGTGGTAGCAGAAATTTCTAATTATTCTAATTGCACTAATCAAACCCCAAGCACCAATGACCAAAACAACAAGGAGGTCGATTACGTCCAAATCAAGGATGTGAAAGCTGGGATGTACGTCTATTCCTTAGA
>DAOUUR010000465.1 GCA_030668045.1 bacterium | reverse complement strand
TGCGATCTCTTCACCCTCGCGAAAATCATCTACTGACCCGATCAGCACTATAGAGAACCCTTTGTCTCGGATCAATTCCTTGCAAAGCTCCACATAATTAGCCACTCCCCAGCGCCGCGATTCGGCCACCGCACGGAAAGCGATCACCGCAAACGGCGTTTCTATAGATATCCCAAAACTGGCGAGAATCTCGGTTGCAGCATTTGTGTCGTCATCGTGCAAGAAGAGCTTTGGCTTGGAATATTCCAAATCCTGCCCGGAACCTCGTCTGAGAAGATCAAAATAAAGTTCACTCCGATGTGTCGAACTCAGTGGTGCTGGCAGCGGCAGTGGACTGGAGAGGAGGAGCCGACGACCATCAGCAATATACCCGATTCTCTCCCCCACACCGGCCAGCTTGAATCCCGCCGCCGCTCCAAACGAAGGCGGTAGCACATAGCCGATATCAAACTGGTGCGGCGCCAGGATTTCCTTTATCCGAAAAACAGCCAGCGTACCATGAACATGACCGGAGGGAATTGGCAGGATTTTATCGACAGCAGCGTTGTTCTCATAGAGACAAGCCAGATTTTCCGGCACCAGAACACTCACCGTAGAGCCGGGATAGGCTTCTCGGGTTTCGTTGATCATCGGCAGGGCCATAATACAATCGCCCAGATGATTAGGAGTGCGAATAACTATACTGGTGGACATCTCAGGTTAACCTTGCACGCCGAGGCTGCAGTGTCAATTAGATAATTGAATATTCGCCGCTGTCTTGCGGTCAAATTACATGGTAGTACTACAATTTCCAACGCCGATGCGTCCACATCCACTGATCCGGGTATTGCCGAATCCATTTTTCGAAGAATCGAGTATAGGCAATCGTCATCTGGCGCACATCGGCCTCATCGTCGCCCGATCCCGGCGGATAGATCAGGTCTCCGACGATGACAGTGTGGCGATCATACCGCTCTCGACGGAGCAGTATCGGTGCCAGAGGAGCCCCTGACCGAGCTGCAAAGAGGGCAGGCCCTCGCGATGCGGTCGCCTTACGACCGAGGAAATCAATCACCAGACCACCGGTAGGGTCATGCTGGTCGGCAACCAGACCAACAATGTGTCCAGCCCGGAGTGCTTTGAAGACTCCACGCAGGCTACTCTTCAGCGGGATTATGCCGACGCCCATTTCTCTCCTGAAACCAATCAGCATCTGATTGACCAGCTTGTTGTGCTGTGTTCCAATCAGGAAATCAGTCTGATACCCAAGCGTCGCCACCCAGCATCCCAGAAGCTCCCAGTTACCAAAATGAGCTGTAACACACACCACTCCTTTACCCTCAGCAGCAGCCTGCTGCAAAGGTTTGCCATCGCCAAATGTAATCCGGCGTGCGCCCTCAATGCCGGTGTTCTTAAAGCGCGCAAACTCAACTGTCGTACGGGCAATGTTACAGAAGACCTCTTTGGTGATCCGGGCAATGTCAGCTTCGGAGAGTTGGTCCCCCAGAGCCTGCTGTAGATTGTCGATCGCTATCCGTCGGCGCGAAGCCGCCAGCGTGTGAGCCATCGATCCCAGCCCCGCACCCAGGCGGTCAGCCATTTTGGCTGACAGCAGTTGCGCCAACCGAGTGCCGGAAAGAACCGCCAGGTATTCAAGGTAGTGGCTCAGTTTTGCCATGGCTTGTCTTCATCGTCGATCTGTTCGGGATCGTCCGGGTTGCCATAGTCGAAATCGGTTGAGTGCAGTTTTTCATCCTCTTCCCACCGACGGTAATACCGCGCCCGTCGCTTAAACTGTAGAATGGCACCGACAATTACAATCAGAGCCAGGACTAACCAAAAATACATAGTATCCTGAAAAAGTGTCAGGGCGTTAAACCGTCGCCCTAAGTACTGTCTAAACTCGTTTTCAAATCCTACACTATTGGAACCGGTAGCTGCTACCAGAGCCTCATCAATTAAGCCCCCGCGTGCTGTTACGTCAAGAAAGATAGTCAGACTCTCCGGGCCGTACTCCTCAAGAATGTAGAACACAGCAAGATAGGACTGAGCATAAGCTACATGTGATTTGCTGCGGCCAAAGGAATTGACATTTCCGATATCCGAAAGCGGGATGAACTCGCCAAAGACCGCAGCCTTACTTGCGGCGAGATTGTCCGACCATCCCCACTCCATCGAAACAAGCATGGCCAGCCCCTCGTCAAACCACCGTGGCGCCCGATAATCACCGAGAGCATCGGCCAACGCCAGATGAGAATACTCGTGCTTCAAGAGCATTTCCAGCGGTTTGTGGATATTATGGTGATCCGGATTCTTGATCGCCATAAGCCCGCCTTCAGGCAACGCTGCCGCTGCTCCCCAGTCGGGGAATGAACCACGTACCACCAGGGCAAACGCCTCTCTGCTATCAAGGAGATAAACCGCTGGGCGATAGCTCATAGTGTCACCGAGAAGCTTAATCAACTCGCTGCGCACATCATTGAGCACCGAATCAGCAAAATCTACATAGGTCGCATTATCAAAATGATAGACAAAATGCCGGCGCGTTATCTCCGGTCGCTCTACCCCAGCCACCAACCC
>DAOUUR010000043.1 GCA_030668045.1 bacterium | reverse complement strand
GTCCCTACCAACCAGATTGCCAAAGAGGCCAAGAAAAAGAACATCGAGAACGTACTCGTGATCGAAATGAGTACCGCACAGATGAAGGAAGATGTTGATCTCGCGGTGCTGGGCGCCAAGCCGGTGAAATTCTATGGAGAAACCGGTGGGCTGGTACCAACGCCCGATGCGGTTAAGGAGCAGATAATGAAGCTCATTAAGAACCCCAAAGATGAACTTAAACGAAGATAGGTGAGGACGGTATGAACGAAGACGCTCGAACATTGTTTTCCAGACCGGAATCGCTCAATGAAGTAGTTACACATTACTGCCCAGGCTGTACGCACGGTGTGATTCACCGTCTTGTTGCTGAGGTTCTCGACGAACTGGGCGTGCGCGAAAATACTGTGGGGGTGGCTCCGGTTGGCTGCTCGGTTTTCGTATACAAGTATATCGGGACCGATTTCCTCGAAGCGCCTCATGGCCGTGCCCCTGCTCTGGCAACAGGCTTCAAGCGTTTGCGGCCGGACATGATGGTCTTCACCTATCAGGGTGATGGCGACCTGGCTTCGATCGGTATGGGTGAAATTGTACACGCGGCTAACCGTGGTGAAAAAATCACTACCATTTTTGTAAACAACGCCGTCTATGGCATGACCGGTGGCCAGATGGCGCCGACCACAATGCCGGGACAGGTAACCACAACCAGCCCCGGCGGGCGCGATGTCAGCGACACTGGATATCCGATCCGAGTCGCCGAGCTTCTCGCGTCACTGGTAACACCCAACTACATCGAACGGGTAGCGGTACACACTCCGCAGCACATCATCAAAGCCAAACAAGCGATCCGAAAAGCCTTCACCTACCAGAAGGAAGGCCGTTGTTTTTCGCTGGTGGAAGTACTTTCTACATGCCCGACCAACTGGGGCAAGACGACCGAAGAGTCCCTCGATTGGGTAGAGAGTCGCATGGTCCCCTACTTCCCGCTGGGATGCTACAAAGATCCCGAAACCGCAGAGGTTCCCGATGGCGCAGTATGAAGTGACGCTCGCCGGATTTGGCGGTCAGGGAATAATGACCGCAGGGCAACTGCTGGCCTACTCAGGAATGGCCGAGGGGATGAAAATCGTCTGGTTGCCTTCGTACGGTCCCGAGATGCGCGGTGGCACCGCTTACTGCACGGTCGTTGTCTCGTCAGATCGAATCGGCTCACCGATCATCAACAACCCGACCTGCTGCTGTGTGTTTAATCGTCCGTCGTTTGATAAATTTGCACCACGCGTTAAACCGGGTGGTCTGTTGCTGGTGAACAGTTCTCTGATCGACGTTAAATCCGACCGTACCGACATTACCCAGCTGCTGGTACCGGCCAATGATATGGCCATGAAAGCGGACAATCCCAAAGCAGCCAACATCGTTGTCCTTGGCGCGTTGATTGGAGCCTCGGAAGTCCTCAGCTACAAGGTGGTAGAAAAAACGATGAAAGAAAAACTGGGCGGCAAAAAAGACCTGCTCCCCTCCAATATAAAGCTGCTACGGGAAGGTTACAATCTGGCCCGGAAGGAACTCGGCAAGAAGGAAAAAGTATGAATCACGATTTCAGTAAACTGCCCGAGATATTTGATCGCTACTCCCGGAATCCTGAATCGTTGATCGCTGTCCTGCAGGATATTCAACAAGAGTACCACTACCTGCCGTGCGAGGCTCTCCAGGAAACTGCGAAGAACCTGAGCGTACCGTTGAGCAAAGTATTTTCGGTATCAACATTCTACAACGCGTTCAGCCTGACGCCACGCGGCAAGAAGATTATCCGCATTTGCAAAGGAACGGCCTGTCACATTCGAGGTGCCTATCAGTTGCAACACCAGTTTGAAACGATGCTCGGCATCAAGGCCGGGGAAACATCGAAAGACCTCAAATACACACTCGAAGTCGTCAACTGTGTCGGTGCCTGCGCAATGGCGCCGGTGGTTATTGTCGATGAGAAATACCACGGCTCGGTTGATGTCAGTAACGTCAAGCGCCTGATCAAGAGAGGATGACATGCGAATCGAATCTGTCGAACAACTCAGGAAGCTTGAAAAGAAATATCGCGGGGAGACAGAGAGTCATCCCGTCCGCGTTCATATCTGCTATGGCCCGGGCTGTCTGGCCAACGGTGCTCAAGAAATAGGTGACCGTTTCCGGAAAGTTATCAAAGAGAAGAAGCTGAAGAACTTCAAGGTTGAAGCGATCAAAGAAACCGGATGTCACGGCTTCTGCGAGCGTGGTCCGCTGGTCGTTCTTGAACCGGAAGGTACGTTCTACACAAAGGTCAAGGTGAAGGACGTTGAGGCTATTGTCGAAAAGTCACTGGGCAAAAGCGAGATCATCGAATCACTCCTCTACACCAACCCTGCCGATGATAAGAAAATTCAGCGCTACAAAGATATCCCATTCTATGCACATCAGAAACGAATCGCCCTGCGCAATCTTGGTCAGATAGACCAGACCAGTCTGCACGATTACATAGCGGCCGGTGGATACCAGGGTTTGGCCAAAGCTCTTACCGCCATGAATCCGAACAAAGTTATCAAGGAAGTGGAACTCTCCGGCATTCGTGGTCGTGGCGGTGGTGGTTTCGCAACCGGTCGCAAGTGGGCTACCTGCGCTAAGATTGAATCGGACGTTCGCTACGTCGTCTGCAACGGTGACGAAGGCGACCCTGGAGCGTTCATGGATCGCGCAATCATGGAAGGTGACCCGCATACAGTTCTTGAAGGGATGATTATCTGCGCCTATGCGGTGGGATCGACTCAGGGTTACGTTTACGTTCGTGATGAATACCCGCTGGCGGTAGTTCATCTCCAGAAAGCAATTGAGGACGCCGAGGCGGTGGGTCTAATCGGCGAGAATATCCTCGGCACAGGTTTTTCATTCCACATAGCTATCAGTCGTGGTGCCGGGGCATTTGTCTGTGGGGAATCATCGGCCCTGATGAGATCGGTCGCCGGTGAAGTTGGCGAACCGCGAGCCAAGTATATTCGTTCGGTGGTAAAAGGTCTCAAGGACAAGCCAACGGTTCTCAACAATGTCGAAACATTCGCCTGCATTCCGGTTATCCTTTCCGAAGGTGGCAAGGCCTTCAGCAAAATCGGCACACCCAAGAGTACCGGCACTAAGGCGTTCTCGCTGGTCGGGAAAATTGAAAATACGGGGTTGATCGAAGTACCAATGGGCACCACTTTACGCGAGATCATATATAACATCGGTGGTGGCATCAAGGACGGAAAGCCCTTCAAGGCCGTGCAGACAGGCGGACCTTCGGGTGGATGTCTGCCCGAATCGAAACTTGACCTGCCAGTGGATTTCGACACTCTGACCGAAGCTGGATCAATGATGGGTTCCGGCGGCATGATTGTGATGGACGATGCGACATGCGTGGTCGATGTCGCCCGGTACTTCCTCTCGTTCCTGGTAGAGGAATCGTGCGGTAAGTGTGTTCCCTGCCGTGAGGGACTCTACCAGCTTCATCAGTCGGCGGTTAGAATTTGCGAAGGAAAAGGCACCGACGATGACCTCGAAATCATGCAGCATCTCTCAGATATGATCGTCATTGGATCGTTGTGCGGACTGGGCACCTCGGGTCCCAACCCTTTCCTGAGCACGATCCGGTATTTTCGGGATGAGTACGAAGCTCACATCAAAGAAAAGAAATGTCCTGCCGGTGTCTGTACGGCCTTGATCACTTATATAATTACCGACCGGTGCACCGGTTGCCTGGCGTGTATTCCCGCCTGCGCAACTGATGCCATCACCGGCAAGAAGGGTCAGGTACATCAACTTGCTCAGGACAAATGCGATAGATGCGGCGCCTGCTATGCGGTCTGCAAGTATGACGCTATCGAGATACATTAGGGAGATGCAATGATCAAGTTCACGATCAACGGTAAACTGGTTCAAGCTGACCAAGGCGATATGCTCCTGACAGTCATCAGGAGAGAAGGCATAGATGTCCCGTCGCAGTGCCACCATCAGGCGGTAGAGCCATCCGGCGCCTGCCGACTGTGCATGGTGGAGATCACGCGACAGGAATGGGATGGCTGGAGCAAATTTGTAACTTCGTGTCTCTACCCGGTCGAAGATGGCCTGATGGTAACAACCCATTCGGCCAAAGTGATTCAGCTACGCAAGACGATCATCGACCTCTACCTGGCCCGTCACCCGAACTCCACGGAAATCATGCGGCTTGCTTCAGAGTACGGTGTCACCCGGACGACATACGAAACTGTCGCCGATGGTGACGACTGCATAATGTGTGGACTGTGTACGCGCATCTGCGCCCACATGGGTTTCAGCGCAATCTCAACAGTCGGCAGAGGTCACGACAAGGAAATCGCCCCTCCTCTGAAGGAAGCTCCTACTGATTGCACCGGTTGTCTGAGCTGTGCGAACAACTGCCCCACCAACTTCATTGAGTTTACACGCGACAGCAATAGCCTGACTATCTGGGGAAGAACATTTGAAACGCTGGCTTGCTCACAATGCGGCAAGACCACAATCACCAGAGATTTTGCCGAACATCTGAGCAAAACTCGTGATATTCCAATCGCGTACTTCGAGGTATGCGATGACTGCCATCGTAAGGAGACCGCTAAGACTATGGGAAGAGTCGTCAATTGGACACGGGAGGTTCAGGCATGAATTTCCGTTTCGTTGTCAATCCGGAAGTATGCACCGGATGCCGTACCTGTGAATTGGCCTGCGCTTTTGCTCATCCGCACGATGGCAAACCTGGAAAGAGTCGCATCTATCCAATTGATGGCGGTTTCAAAGAGCTGTGGGTTCCGGTTACCTGTCTTCAGTGTGACGATGCTGCCTGCGTGAAATCATGTCTGGTGGATGCCCTGAAACGCAACCCCGTCACCGGTGCCATTGAGCTTAACCGCGAGATGTGTGTCATGTGTATGGCCTGCGTCGCGGCGTGCCCATTTGGATGCGCCCTGCTTGATCCCGGGCAGGATGCTGTGGTTAAGTGCGACCTCTGCGGCGGCGATCCGGTCTGCGCACACTTCTGCCCCACTAAAGCCTTAAGTTACGTTCCGATCGAGAAAAAAGATCGTATTGCAGGTTGAGATCCCCAGAGTCTCCCATATCCGGGAGGCTCTTTCCTCCTCACAATCACACGCTTGATCAACTGGCTAAAAATGCCTTGACTTTGACACTCGGCGCGGCCTAATTAAATGCAAGTGTTACTTAAAGATAAGGTCTCCGGTCTGCCGAGTTGTGGCTTCGAATGAAACTACTTCCGGGACTGGAACGTATTTAGAATTACTCGTTTTCGGAGGCAAAGATCATATGAAACTGTCCTCTAAAGAACAGGCAGGGGTTGTAATTCTTGAGCCCAAGGGCAAGATCATGGGCGGTCCTGACGCCAGCCTGTTACATGACAAGCTACATGAATGTATCGACAGTAGTCAGAATCAAATCATCATTGATCTGGCGCAAGTTGACTGGATGAATTCGACCGGTCTCGGCATTCTAATCTCAAGCTACACGACCTTGCGCAACAACGGCGGCCATCTAAAATTGGCCAATGTCACCGACAAGATCAAATCGTTGCTGACAATCACCAAGCTGGTCTCGGTCTTTGAGGCCTTTGACTCCGTCGATGAGGCGGTCGCCTCGTTTAAGTAATCTGGTTCCTCGGAACCGGCGACAAACTGTCATTCGCATCAGGTAGGCCGCTTGCAGACCTGCCTTTTTTTTGGAGAGAATTGTATGGACAAACCTGTCATCACCGGCAATACCATTGCCATTCCTTCTGATGTCGAACACCTGGCCGATGTTGATCTTTTTATCGAAGGTATCCTTCGCGGCTGGGAGGTCGATGAATCCAGGATTGCCGATATTGCCATATCCGTTTCGGAACTCGTCAACAACGCGATTTGTCATGGCAACAAGTCTACCCGTGACAAGAAAGTATCGGCGACAATTGATCGGGAAGGTTCGTTGGTCGTCATAAACGTTACTGACGAGGGAACAGGGTTCAGCCCTGAGAACATCGAGAACCCTATTGCTGACGACAACCTCATGAAAGAAGTTGGTCGCGGTATATTCATCGTCCAATCCCTGATGGATTCGGTGGACTTCGAACTGACGTCTACTGGCTCAAAGGTAACGATAAAAAAAGATATCTAAGGACGAATCGCTGCTCCATTGATGTTGCCCTATGAACTCTGAGCTGTTCACATCGCTGGCCTATTGTCTTATCGGTGGCTTCCTGATTTTTCTTGCCATCACCGTCACGCGGGACAATTTGTCCAACAAACTCAACCGGGTCACCGGAGGGATGTTTCTCTGCGCCGGATTGGGACCAATCTTTGTTGCGATGGGTACAATCATGTCCGGTGGCAGTGCTGCCTCGGGCAATCTTGAAGGTTCCGTTCTATATGGACTGCACCATCTTTGGGAGATGTTCTACCCATCTTTGTTGCTCTTTTCATGGATTTTTCCCGTTGACAGACTCAGAAAGTTCCGATACCAGCGACTCCGTTACCTCATTTTTATCCCTCAGATTATGCAGGTGGCTCTGCTGGTTTTCTTCGGCCAGATCACCGGTATTTTTGAGGCCCTCAGGCTGGACCCCGGCGCTGAAGGCCTTGTGGCCCTGATCCTCAAACCGCTTTCAGGACTCCTCGAATGGCTGTTCTACTTAATAAGCTCTCTCCGTAATGAACACACGGCAGTTTTCGGAGCTATCAATTTGTTCTACGTTGGCGCGGCCGTTTACTTCCTCGAATCAGGACGCAAGTACCTCAGTAATCCACGCTTGTTATCACAGACACGGCTGGTTCTCTGGGGCACCCGCCTCGGTCTCGGCTTGTTTGTCGTAGCTCATCTTGGGACAACCGTCCTGCCATATCAATTCCCGCTAGCGATCAAATCAACTCTCATGATTCTAGCCCTGCTGGTTTCAACCGGGATATTCATTGCGGCCACGATCCGGTATCAGTTTCTTGATGTCCGCCTGATTCTCCGGCAATCGTTCGTCTACACCGTCACCTCAGGCTTGCTGGTGGGAGCGTACGTCCTGATTGTAATTGAATCCAAACAGATATTGATCGGACTGTTCGGTGAACAAGCCGAGGTCATCAGCTATGCGTTTATCATCGTCATCCTGCTTCTCTTCCAGCCAATCAATAACTGGATCGACGAAATCATTCGTTCGATGTTTATCCGCACACGGACCGATCACCGCAATATCCTGCAACGGTTTTCGCGTCAGGTGATTTCACAATTTGATCCGAAAAAATTACGAGTCATTATCGATGACTCCCTTCGCACTTCATTGCTGGTCGAAAAAGTCTTGTTCGTTCAATTTGATGACGAAGTACAGGAATATGCTATCCTCCCCGATGAGGATCAGCCGCGGCGCGTCGTTATCGACCGTAACGATCTAATGCTGCGGGGAATCAATTTGTTGGATGCACCGGCCTACTTCGACTCCTTGAGTGATTTCATGGAAGGCTCCTCCCTCGGCGAACGTCTTGGCGAACGCGGAATCAAAATGATCCTCCCGATGAAAGATGCTGACCACATGCTGGGCTTTGTAGGTCTCACTAACAAGATTGCCGGATATCGGTATTCCTCTGAAGACATCAACCTCCTCAGCGTCTTATCCAACCAGATGGTATCCGCTCTCACTAACGCCCGACTCTACGTGGAATCACTTGAGAGAATACGCCTGCAGGAAGAGGTCAACATGGCCCGCCAGATTCAACTTGGCCTCCTGCCTTCAGAACCACCAACTGTCAGCGGCGCCTCAATCTACGCCTGCTCAACACCGTCCCGAACGGTTGGGGGTGACTTCTATGACTTCCTCCGTGTCAACGAAGATCGTATCGGGATCGTCATTGCTGACGCCTCGGGCAAGGGCATGCCTGCTGCGTTGATGATAGCCCAGATACAGGCGATTATCAGGAGTGAAGTAAATAACGGTAATCGAATCGAAACCATGCTGAAGAACATGAACCAGCAGGTTGTCTCGGCCAGCACATCGGAAAAATATGTTACGCTTTTCTATGGAGAACTCGACACCGCCAATGGACGATTCTACTATGCTAACGCCGGACACAATTATCCCGTACTGGCACGAGCCAACGGTGAGATCGAATTCCTAAAAGAGGGTGGCGTGGTAATTGGCGCTTTGCCGTCAATGGAATACCGTTCCGCATCCGTTCAGCTTGCCTCCGATGACATTCTCTTCCTGTTTACCGACGGACTCTCCGAAGCGATGGACCAAAACGATGTGGAGTATAGCGAAGAACGGATTCACAAATTTGTGTGTGAGCACCGCCACGAGTGCCCGGACGATCTGGTGGCATCAATTCTCAGCGACATGAAAGACCACGACCCGATAGATCCTCCGCGCGATGACACAACGATCATTGCCTTGAAAATGAACTGCAATTTACAGGAACTGACATGAGTGACCACGACCAATTCGATGCCGAAAAACTGTTCCATTTAAAAGACAACCACTGCGGATACCGTTTCTGTCCGCGCTGCGGTGCCGACCTCGCTCCCCGGAAGCTGGACGGATGCCAGCGAATGGTATGCTCATCGGAAGACTGCGGATTCATTTTCTACCAGAACCCGGTTCCGGCCGCCGGTGCTATCGTCATCAAGGACGAGCGCATCCTGTTGGTCAAGAGGGCTCATCCCCCGCAGATCGGCTGGTGGTGCATTCCGGCTGGTTTCATGGAGTGGCGGGAACACCCACGAGAGACAGCAATCCGCGAACTCAAAGAAGAGACCGGCTTGATAGTTGAGCTCAAGTCGTTCTTCGAAGTATATTCCGGAACCGATGACCCCCGGGCCAACTGCATCCTCATGCTGTACCTGGCAACCGAAGTCGGCGGCCAACTGCAGGCGGCCGATGATGCTCTGGACGTGCGCTATTTTTCGTTTGACGACCTGCCTGAAAAGATCGCCTTTGAAGCTCACCATCAGGCATTAGCCGACTACACCAAACGCTATCGCAGTTGATTCGATGAAGTCCTCGTTCGGAAGGAAATTATTCTGGCTCTTTTTGATCTTCTCACTTGCGCCGGCTGTCCTTCTGACCGTGTCGGGATATTATCTAACCGTAGGCTTTGGCGAGTTGACGGTCTCGCCATCTTCCCAATCACGTTCTCAACTGGCGGGATACTTAAATGATTATCTCTTCGATCAAATCGAACAGTCTCTTGTGATCGCATCGGAAGATTCTCCCGCTTCAACCGAACTTGACTTCTATTTCCAGACCGACGGCGACACGGTGATCTTCCCGATCAATCGCGTTCCCTTGAGCACACCCGATGCCCTTGCCATTGTCCAACGAAGCAGAACGTCACCGCGCGGATTTGCTCAGATCGACGAAGCCGTCGTTCAGTACGTGGCCCTCGGATATCCTGACGGGCCAACCGTGGTGGGCGGCATCTCGCACCGCGGCGACTATGCGTCCCTCTGGGAAGATGTTCAGTCGGAAGAAGCCGAACACGATTCGTTCCGGGAATTGACCATTCGATACGCCTACTTTGCCGCTGTCGTCCTACTGGTGCTGGCCGCCTCCGCCGGATTGTTCGCCTATTTGTTCTCTTCGCGGCTGTCAAGAAATCTCGCCCGACCGTTAGTAGAAATGGGCAAAGCGTCTCAGAAAATCGCCGCCGGGGATTTTGATCAGCAGGTACGATTACAGGGTAGCGGCGAGGTGCGCCTCATGATCGAAAACTTCAACCAGATGGCCAGCCGACTAAAAGAGACCACCGCCCGACTGACTCAGGCTGAACGAGTCGCCGCCTGGCGCAATGTAGCCCGTCGTTTCGCGCACGAATTGAAAAACCCCCTGCAACCGATCGCCATATCGCTGCACCGAATCAAGACCCGCCTGCAGGACTCCCCTGACTATGCAATGTTGCAGGAACCGCTGCAAGCGGCATCGGAAGAGCTGGAACAATTGACCGCACTGGCCGAACGCTTCTCTGAACTAGCCAAGATGCCCCCATCATCACCTCGTGATGTCGACCTTGTCGAGCTTCTCTCCTCGCTATCGTCACTCTACACCGACCAACTAGCGGCCCATGATTTTCATCTCGACCTGCCGACTGAACCGTGCCACGTATCAATTGACGCTACCTACTTCCGTGAAGCCGTTCACAATCTGTTGAAAAACGCCATTGAAGCTTCATCGCCGGGTGGGCGAATCACTCTCGGCTTGCACACCAACGAAGGTAGCGTCAGTATCGTTATCGACGATGAAGGCACCGGCATGGATGAAGAAACGCAGAAGACGGCAGACG